>NZ_CALFQK010000134.1:0-6065 GCF_937921195.1 uncultured Salinicola sp. | reverse complement strand
AGATCGACCCCGGACCGCGCTTCCCCTGGAAAAGACTTCACGAGGCAGGCGTTGGCGCCTGGCCGGACGATGAAGACATCGCCACCTATCGGCGTCGTTTCGCGCACTGCTCGCCAACGGTGGGGCAATACCAACGCGCGCTCGGCGCCTACGGCTATCGGCTCGCGACGACGGGCGTCCTCGACGAGGAGACTCGCAACGTCACCAGAGCGTTCCAGATGCATTTCCGCCCCGCCAACTACGCCGGCCAGCCGGATGCCGAGACCGCCGCCATCCTCTGGGCGCTGCTGGCCCGCTATCGACCGCAGGAACTGATGGCGTCCGATCTGGCGGCGCCGTCGGGCTGCGTCACGCCGGCGCAGGAGGCGGTCGACAGCCCTCGGGCACAACGACTCATGCGCTGAAAGGATAGTGAATCAGATCGTGAACCTTCGCTGTCGCCGGCCCCCGGTTGCGATACCCGTGCGGCTGGTCCGCCGCGAAGCGCAGCACTTCCCCTGCCCCCAGGGTTTGCCACCCCCCTTCGACGAAGAGCTCCATCTCACCTTCCAGTACGACCACATGCTCGATCACCCCCGGAGCATGCGGCGACGACTCGCTCAGGCAGCCCTGCGGCAGCTCGATTGCGAACATCTCGAACCCCAGGAGCGGATCGAACGCGAACAGCGGCGTGACGATCATGCCGGAGGCATCCCGGTGCCTGGCGGGTGACGCCGGTCGATGCACCACACCGCTTTCACCGACCAGAAACCGCGACAGCGGCGCCTGAAGGCCGCTGGCGATCTTCCACAGCGTCGCGATGGTCGGGGTCGACTCGCCCCGCTCGATCTGCCCCAGCATCGCCTTGCTGACGCCACAGAGCCTGGCGACCCGGTCGAGACTCAGGCCGCGCTCACCGCGAAACTGCTTCATGCGCTGACCGATAGCCGCAAGATCTGGACTCATGATCCCTCCCGATGCCTACACCGCCCTGGTGCCAGGTCTCGACCCGACGCCCTGAATACTTTCCTGTGTGCCACGCCAGTTCTGTGTGCCACTGCGCCAGTATCGTGCGCAATGACGGACATTGTCGAAACCCGTGTCGTGCGTTATAACGCACATCACACTTCGATCTTGGGCATCGACATGGCACGTCTCCCGGCCGAGCGCCGTTCCACTCCGCCGCTCCTCACCGCCTCGCACATCACGGCGGGATTCGTCGCGGTGCTGGTCGGCTACACCAGCTCCGCGGTGATCATCTTCCAGGCAGCCTCGGCGGCAGGCGCGTCACCGGTGCAGATCGGTGGCTGGCTGAGCGCGCTCGGCCTCGCCATGGGCATCACTTCGATCGGCCTCTCGCTGCACTTCCGGCAACCGATCCTGACGGCCTGGTCAACGCCGGGCGCCGCCCTGCTGGCCACCAGCCTGCCCGGCCTACCATTGAGCGAAGCCATCGGCATCTTTCTGTTCAGTGCCGCGCTGGTCGTCGTCTGTGGCGTCACCGGGTGGTTTGCCAGACTGATGCAGATCATCCCGCAGCCCATCGCCGCCGCCATGCTGGCGGGTGTGCTGCTGCGCTTCGGCCTGGACGCCTTTGGATCGATGGAAACCGACTTCATCCTGGTGTCGTCGATGTTTCTGAGCTATCTCGCCGCCCGGCGCTGGCTGCAACGTTACGCCATCCTGCTCGTGCTGCTGGTGGGGCTCGGCGTCGCCGCTCTGCTGGGCAAGATCGACGCGGCGGAGACAAGCCTGATCCTGACGCTGCCACAGCCGATCTGGCCGACCTTCTCGCTGTCGAGCCTGATCGGCGTGGGCATTCCACTCTTCGTGGTGACGATGGCCTCCCAAAACGCGCCCGGCGTGGCGACACTGCGGGCTGCCGGATACGATACCCCGGTGTCGCCATTGATGATCTGGACCGGTCTGGCAACGCTGCTGCTGGCCCCGTTCGGCGCATTCAGCATCTGCCTGGCAGCCATCACAGCGGCCATCTGCATGGGGCCGGATGTCCATCCGGACACCGACAGACGTTATCCCGCGGCGATATGCGCCGGGGGGTTCTACCTGCTGGCGGGGCTCTTCGGCGGCTCGATCGGCACGCTCTTCGACGCCCTGCCCAAGGGACTCGTGCTGGCGATAGCCGGACTCGCGCTTCTACCGACCATCGGCAGCAGTCTCCATCGCGCGCTGCTGGAGGCGCATCAGCGTGAGGCGGCCCTGGTGACGTTCCTGGTCACCGGATCCGGCGTGACGCTGTTCGGCGTGGGTGCCGCGTTCTGGGGTCTCGTGGCCGGCATGTCGACGCTGATCGCCGCGTCCGGCCAGCGTCGGAACTGACGTCAGATACCGCTCAAGGCACCCTGCCGGAAGCCATCCTCGGGACCGTCGATCGGCTCCACATCCACCGCCACGTCGAGCTGGTGGGCGCCGCCCCCGTTCATGACACCCTTGAGCGGCGGCACGTCCCCGTAGTCTCGCCCCCACCCCAGTACGAGGTGGCGCTCCCCCGGCAGAGTGCCATTGGTAGGGTCGTACTCCAGCCATCCCCAGTTCGGTACGTGCACCGCCACCCAGGCATGCGAGGCATCGGCGCCGACCAGGCGCGGCTGCCCGGGCGGTGGCAGCGTCTCCAGATAACCGCTGACATAGCGCGCCGACAGCCCCAGGGAGCGCAGGCAACCGATCATCAGGTGCGCGAAGTCCTGGCAGACGCCCCGCCGCGCCTCGAGCACCGCCAGCACCGGGGTGGCCAGGGACGAGAACTCGGGATCGTAGGTGAAGTTCTCGAAAATCCTGCGATTGAGATCGTCGACGCCGTCCAGCAACGCCCGGCCGACCGGGAAACTGGGCGCGGCGAATGCACGCAGCGCGGTCTCTCTCGCGATGAAGGGGGAATCCAGCTGGAACTGGCGCAGCTCCGGCGTACGGCTGGCGTGACGTGCCGCCGACTGCCAGTCGCCGACCTCCCTAGGCGGCAGCGGCCGCCCTCCCGTCTCCAGGCTGGTGACGGCCGTGACCGACAGTGCCGTGTGAACCTCCTGGACGCTGAAGAAGGAGACGAGATTGCCGAAGAAGTCGACACGCTGATGGCTGACTGCGGGCCGCGGGACGATATCGAGTCGGGTATCATCGACCTTCTGCCAGGCAAGCGCCCGCGGCACCACGCGCGCTTCGTTGTGGCAGAGCGACACTGGCGAGGCGTAGTCGTAACGGGTCGAGTGGCGGACACGATAACGCATGGCGGATCCTGTAACGAACGGCGCGGCGAGAGATCCCGGCGGGCGCCGCCTACGGCGCCTGCATGGGCACCAACTGACGCGGCATCTCGACGTGGCTGAAATGGCTGTGCTCGATGGCCAGCGACAGACCACCGAGAGGTTCGGCCAGCGCATCCAGCAGCGCCCCGAGCGCCTGCCTGGCGGCGGCGTCCTCATCCAGCCTCGACAGCTGCTCCAGATCGGCCAGATGCAGCGCCGAGCGCGCCTGGATCAGCAGGCGGGCCTCGTCGCTCCTGTACGGGGTGTTGCTGGGCTGCGGCAGGCGCTCGATCTGGCGCTCCAGGCGCTTGAACATGTAGCCCACCGAGCGCGGATTGGCCTCGTCGAACAAAAGCAGGTCGAGAATGGCTGCGGGATGCAGCTCACTTCGGTACCGTCGCCGATAGGCCGTCGCGTTGTCGGTCGTGGCCAGCACCACGTCCCACAGCGCCTCGCCGGCATGCGCCGAATCGATCAACGCCAGCCGCAATAGCGTCAGAGTCCCCAGGGAACGCTCGAGAAAACGCCCTATATCCATGAAACGCCAACCGAAATGGTGGGGCATGGTCTCGTTGCACAGCCCGAAGAAGGCGGCCAGTTGCGTGATCACCGTCTCGACCGAACGGCGCCCCTGATCGATACCCGCGTGCGGCAGGCGGCTCGATTCCTGGCGCAACTGGTTGAAGACCCGCCAGGCATCGTCACCGAGATGATCGCGTACCGCGCGGCAGTTGTTGGCCATGCGCGAGACGAGTGTCGGCAGGCTACCTTCCCGATCCTGCTGGAACAGCGCCAGTAGCCGCTCGCGATGCGCGGCGAAGCGTTCCACCGGCGTCTCGTCGGGCAACGGGGCCTCGGGCTCCATCAGGTGCAGGATATCGGCCAGTGTCTCGTCCGCCAGCCCTTCCTGATCCTGCTCGAACAGTCGGTAGAGCGCTTCGCGCAGCAGCCGGGAGCGACCATCGAGACGCTCCCCGTAACGCCCCACCCAGAACAGGCTGTCGGCAACACGGCTCGGCAGGTCGGCACCGTCCCGCGTTACCACCAGCGGCTGCCGCGAGCGTCGCAGTCGGCTGACATGAGGCTGCGGCTCGTATGCGGTGACCCATACATCCTTGACGCACTGGCTGGACCGCATCGCGGTATCCGGCGCGCCTTGCCAGGCCACGCCACCGGGCATTACTTCATAGTCGCTGAAGCGGTAGTCCGCGTCGAAGACCGCCTGGCTGAAGCAGCGCACGTTGAATGTCGAGGGCTCCAGTTGGGCGCAGTCGCGACTGAAGAACGGCGCGGTGGCCGTCACCAGCGGCTGCTGGGCCACGTATCGATCCGGCTGGGCGATGATCGACTGGCGCAACCTTCCCGCCGCCTCTTCGCTCAGGTCAGCGGGAGAGACTCGCATCCGATCCCCCTCGAGGCGCTGGAAGCTCAGCGTCTCGAAACCCGCCATCGCCCAGGCGAGCCCTTCCGGCTGCCCGCACCAGTGGCGTTCGGCACTTCCGATCTGCAACGTCTCGCCGAGGAGCCGCTCGCACAATGCCGGCAGGTAGGCGGCGATCAGGGGGTGCTCCAGCGCCCCCACGCCCGGCGGATTGGCAACCCCGACGCCCCCCGTACGGATCGCCTCCAGCAGGCCGGGCACGCCGATCAGCGAGTCGCCTCGCAGCTCCAGGGGATCCATCCAATCATCGCCGATATGACGCAGCAACACGTCGACGGGTTGGAGGCCGCCGAGCGTGCGCATCCAGAGCCGCGAATCCCGCACCACCAGGTCTCCACCCTCCACCAGCGCCAGATTGAGGTAGTTGGCCAGGTAGGCGTGCTCGAAATAGCTGTCGTGGCCAGGCCCGGGCGCCAGCAGTGCAATGGTGGGATGATCGAGATTGAGCCGCGACAACGACGACAACGAGTGATGCTGCGCGCCGAGAAAACCGGCAAGCCGCTTCAGCGGCGCATTGCGGTAGAGATCCGGCAGTGCGCGTGCCATGGCGATACGGTTCTCGAGGGCGAAGCCCATGCCCGACGGGGACTGGACACGGTCGGCCAGCACCTGCCACTGGCCCTCGGCACTCCGGGCGAGATCCACGCCATGCAGCAGCAACCCGGGGTCGTCGTCGCCGAAGAGCCGATCGCAAGGCAGTAGGAAGGCGGGATTGGCATACAGCGCATCGGCCGGCAGGATGCCTTCCGCCAGCATCCGGCGGGGCCCGTACATGTCCTTGAGCACGGCGGCCAGCAGCCGGCTGCGCTGGCGCAACCCCTGCTCGAGACGTTTCCATTCCCGGGGCGAGATGACCAGGGGCAGCGGATCCAGCCACCACTGGCGGCGACTGCCCGCTTCATCAATGGGCAGGTTGTAGGTCACGCCATTCTCGTGCAACAGGTGCTGCACTTCCTCCGCCCGCTGGACCAGCGACTCCCGCCCCAGTTGCCCCAACTGGTGCAGCAGCGGCAGCCAGCGCCGGCGCACCGAGCCATCGGAAGCGACCAGCGCGTCGTGGACATCGCCGGGGGCGTAGGTTTTCAACCAGGGAGCGCGGAGCGTCTCGGTTACCACCATCATCTCTTTTGTCTACGTATGCGCCGGGACTCCTTCCCAGCGGCCGGTGATCACCAGGCTCCTGCCGGTGCCGTGGGGTCGGCCAGATCGCCGACCTCCTCTTTCGATCTCGGAGCGTTCGACTGCCAAACGCCCGACTCAAAAATGCACGCACCCGCGGACGGCGCGCCGGGAGAGAGACTAGCCGATTCCCGTCGTCCGTTCACGCAAGTCCAGGGTGAACGGATAATCCGCGCTGACCGACCAGTCGGGCACGTCGTGGATGC
>NZ_CALFQK010000133.1:0-17069 GCF_937921195.1 uncultured Salinicola sp. | reverse complement strand
AGACCGGTGAAGTGGTCTGGTCCCGCCAGTGGGTTCACCACGATATCTGGGACTACGACATCAACTCCGCCCCGACGCTGATGGATATCACCGTCGACGGCGAGGAGATTCCGGCGTTGGTCCAGGCGACCAAGCAGGGCTTCCTGTTCGTGGTCAACCGCCTCACCGGCGAAGATGTCTGGCCCATCGAGGAGCGTCCGGTACCGCAGGGCGACGGTAGCGTCGAAGGTGAGGTCTATGCCCCGACCCAGCCTTTCCCGACCAAGCCGGCGCCGCTGCTGGATCAATCCGAGAAACCCAAGATCTGGGGCCTCGCCGATGCCGTGGGCGGCGGCCAGTGTTCGCGCCTGTGGGATGACCTGACCTACGAAGGCATGTACACGCCACCGACCACCAAGGGCGAAGGCGTGCTGGCCTATCCTGACAGCGCCGGTGGCGTGCAGTGGGGCGGCGTGGCGTTCGACCCCGAGAGCCAGACCGCGATCGTCAACACCTCGCATATCGTGCAGACCATCAAGCTGTACAACCGCGAAGACTACGAGGAAGCGGACAGCGGCTCCGGCAACGAGAGTGGCTTCGCCCCGCAGAAAGGCGCGCCTTACGGTCTGCGCCTGCAGGTGGCGACGAACTGGCTGGGCATGCCGTGCTGGGAGCCGCCCTTCGGCGAGCTGGTAGCGCTGGACATGCACACCGGTGACGTCAAGTGGCGTCGGCCGGTCGGCGCGTCACAGCAGTACGGCTTCTTCATGCCCGAGAAATGGGGCTCGCCCACCATCGGTGGTCCTGCGGTGACCGCGGGTGGCGTCGTCTTCATCGGTGCATCCATGGATGCCAAGCTGCGCGCCTTCTCGCTGGAGACGGGTGAAGAGCTCTGGTCGGATCAGGCCGAGGCCCCGGCCGTGGCCAACCCTTCGATCTACGAGTACAAGGGCCGGCAGTACGTCGCCTTCGTTGCCGGTGGCAACACCATCCTCAAGGATCAGGTTGGCGACCAGGTCGTGGTATACGCCCTGCCGGAGGATTGATCACCTAGTCCGACAATCGACGGGCAGTGGCGATCATGATCGCATTGACGGGGTGGGCCTTGGCCCGCCCCGTTTTTCGTTGCTGACGCCCATTACGCGACAGCCATCCAAAAAACAGAACACCTCGCGTCTTTCATTCGATCACGCTCTCTCTGGATACTCGGTGGACGACCTCTCCACCAACAACAAAGAGGTAACGATCGATGCCCCTCTCCAAACTGCTCGACTGGCGTCTTCACCTGCTGGTCGTCGTGATCTCCCTGCTCAGCGAATGGATCGGCATTCTCAAGATCCCGCTCGGCCCGGGAACGCTTCTGCTACTGCCACTGTTCTACGCCTTCGTGCTCGGCGTTCTGCTCAACCCGCACCTGTTCTCCGGGACCCGGCGCTTCCTGCCCGAGAGCGTCAGTCAGGCGGCCACCCCGCTGATCCTGATCTCGATCATGCCGTTCATCGCACGCTTCGGTTCGACCATCGGCCCCGCCATCGACCAGCTCGTCAGCGCCGGACCCGCCCTGATCCTGCAGGAGCTGGGCAACCTCGGCACCATGCTGGTGGCACTGCCGGTGGCGGTGCTGGTTCTCAAGATGGGACGGGAAGCGATCGGCGCGACCTACTCGATCGCGCGCGAACCCAACATCGCGATCATCTCCGACAAGTACGGCCTCAAGGGGCCGGAAGGCGTCGGTGTGATGGGGGTCTACGTCGTTGGTACCATGTTCGGTACGCTGTGGTTCGCGCTGATGGCCGGCTACCTGGCATCCCTGGGCTGGTTCGATCCGCGGGCGCTGGCGATGGCCTGCGGGGTCGGCAGCGGCAGCATGGTCGCGGCGTGCTCCGGCGCGCTGGCCGGCGCCATGCCCGATCTCGCCGACGATCTGCTCGCCTTTGCCGGTGCCAGCAACCTGTTGACCTACGCGACCGGGCTCTATGTCTCGCTGTTCATTGCCCTGCCCGTCGCCGAATGGCTCTATCGTCGCCTGGGCGGCCATCGCCGCGCTGCCGGCACGGTCGGCGCCATGAGCGGGAACGACGCGGCCGGTCTGCCCCAGGAAGAGCGCCCGGAGACGAACCTGGGCAAGACCGCCGCCGTGCTGGCCATGGCCTGCATCGTCGGCTGGCTCGCCAATACCATCAACGGTGCCTCGCTGATCGCTGCCCTGCCGGGCATGGTCATTCTCTACGTCATGACCCTGATCGGCCTGGTCATCACCCGGGCGGCGCCGTTCTATCTACCCGGCGTGGCCTGGGTGTCGCTGGTCAGCATCGTCATGACGCTGCCGTTCTTCCCAGGCAGCGGCTGGATCGTCGATCAGCTCGCCGCGGTCAACTTCCTCGCCATCGTCACCCCGGTACTCGCCTACGCCGGCCTGGCGCTCAGCCGGCGCGAGTTCGGCATGTTCCGCCGGACCGGCTGGAAGCTGATCATCATCTCGCTGCTGGTGTTCACCGGTACCTACGTCGGCTCGGCCGTGGTGGCCCAGGTACTGCTGTAGACGCCGTCCTTCATCGACGATCGGCGACGCGTCCGGCCCGCTCCAACCTCTTGGCGGGCGCGTCTCCCGGTCACTCGAGTAGATCATGAGCCATTGCCGGAGCAGACCATGAACCAGATCGCATCCTATCCCGACCCGAAGACGCTGACCGCATGGCGCCACGACTTCCATCGCCATCCGGAGATCGCCTTCGAGGAGACCCGCACCAGCGAGCGCATCGTCGCCATCCTGCGCGAAAACGGCCTCGAACCGGTCACCGGGCTGGGAGGGGGAACCGGCGTCGTCGTCACCATCGACGGCCGCCGCGGCGCCGGACGCAGCATCGGCCTGCGTGCCGATATCGACGCCCTGCCGATCGAGGAACTCAACGACGTCGACTACCGCTCGAACATACCGGGGCGCATGCACGCCTGCGGTCACGATGGCCACACCACCATGCTGCTGGGCGCGGCCTGCGCGCTGGCGCAAGATCCCGACTTCGCCGGCCAGGTCCACTGCATCTTCCAGCCAGCCGAGGAGAGCGAGGGCGGCGGTCGCGTGATGGTCGAAGAGGGGTTGTTCGAGCGCTTCCCGATGGAGGCGGTCTACGGCCTGCACAACTGGCCGGGACTCGCCGTCGGCGAAGCTGCCGTCCACGATGGCCCGGTGATGGCGGCGTTCGATGTCTTCACGCTCAAGCTGACCGGGCGCGGCTGTCACGCGGCCATGCCGCATCTGGGCACGGACGTGGTGCTCGCCGCCTGCCAACTGGCGAACCAGTTGCAGGGGCTGATCAGTCGCGAGACCCCACCGCATCAGTCCGCCGTGCTCAGCATTACCCAGTTCCACGCCGGCGACGCCTACAACGTCATTCCCGAAACGGTCGAGCTGCGCGGCACCGTGCGCTGCTTCGACGCGGCACTGAAGGCGAGACTGGAACAGCGGTTCCGCGACGCCGTCGCGGCCACCGCCCAGTTTCACGGTCTCAAGGCCGATTTCGACTACCAGGCGCGCTACCCGGCCACGATCAACGCGCCTGGGCACGCCACCCGATGTGCCGAGGTGCTCGATGGGCTGCCCGGTATCGACAAGGTCCACCGCGACCTGGCGCCGAGCATGGGATCGGAGGATTTCGCCTTCATGCTGAACCGGTGCCCAGGCGCCTATATCTGGCTGGGCAATGGCGACAGCGCGGCGTTGCACAACCCGGCCTACGACTTCAACGACGCCATTTCCCCGCTTGGCGTCGCCTACTGGCAGGCGTTGGTGAAAAAGCTGCTGGACGACTGACGACGCCCCTGCCGAAACGCTTCATCCGAGAGCAAGCCTGGAGAACCTGATGAAAATCACTGTCATCGGCCTTGGCCAGATGGGTGGCAACATGGCGCTGACGCTCAAACGCGCCGGCTTCGACGTCACCGGTAGCGATCTCTTCGAGACCGCCCGCGAGCGGCTGGCGGCGCAGGGCCTCGCGACCGTCAGCCCGGAGGCGATTGCCGCCAGCGACGTCTATCTGCTGTCACTGCCCACCTCCGACCATGTCCGGGAAGTCATCGAGATCTCACCCGGTCTGCTCGCGCGCGCCCCCAGGGGCAGCGTGATCGTCGACACCTCCACCAGCGACCCGGTGGTGAGCCGCGAACTCGCCGCCCAGGTCGTCGCGGCCGGCCTCGAGTGGCTCGACGCACCGGTCAGCGGCGGGCCCAGAGGCGCGGCAAGCGGAAAACTCGGCATGCTGCTCGGTGGCGACATGGCGACGCTGGAGCGTGTCATGCCGATGCTGGAAGCGATGTCCGCCAAGCGTACCCACGTGGGCGGCCCGGGCAGCGGCCACGTGGTCAAGCTGGCCAACAACTATCTCTGCGCCACCAACCTGATCGCCACCGCCGAGGCCGTGGCCCTCGCCGCCAGGGCCGGCGTCGACCCGGCGGCTTGTCTCTCCGGACTCAACAGCGGCTCCGGCCGCAGCGCCATCAGCGAGGTCAATTTTCCCGAGTGGATCCTCTCCGGCCGCTTCGATTCCGGCTTCACCAGCGGCCTGATGCGCAAGGATCTGCGTCTGGCGCGGGACGCCGCCGACGATCTCGGGCTCGACCTGACACTGCTCCACCAGGTCGTCGCCGGCTGGCATGCCAACGCCGATCGCCCGGCGGACGGCGATGATTTCAATCACATCGTCTCGCCGATCCTGGCCCAGGCCGGGGTCGATTTCACCCAACCCTCTGCCAACGACGAGGAGACCTCCGCATGAACGCTCTCGATACCCAGGCACAGCAAGCCTTGCATCGTCTTCTCGCCCAGTTCGGCTTGTCGCTGGAACCCGGAGACACGCCCTGCTCCAACTGGATCGACGGCGATCTGGTCGCGGGCCGGGGTGACACCATCGCGCTGACGAACCCGGCGACCGGGGGCGACCTGGTCAGCTACCGCGACGCGGGTGCCGACCTGCTCGATCGGGCCGTCGAGGCCGCGTCCCGTGCCCAGGTCGAATGGATGGCGCTGACCGCCAGCGAGCGCGGCCGGCGCATGAATGCCGCCGTCCGTCGGCTGGAGGGCCACGAGGAGGATCTCGCCCAGCTCGAGAGCGTGATCGCCGGCAAGCCGATTCGGGACTGCCGGGGCGAGGTCGGCAAGGTCCGGGAGATGTTCGAGTACTACGCCGGCTGGTGCGACAAGCAGCACGGCGAGGTGATTCCGGTGCCCACCTCGCACCTCAACTACGTTCGCCACGTCCCCTTCGGCGTGGTCGGCCAGATCACACCCTGGAACGCACCGATGTTCACCTGCGCCTGGCAGTTGGCGCCGGCCATCGCCGCGGGCAACGGCGTCGTCCTCAAGCCCTCGGAGCTGACCCCGTTCTCGTCGGTGGCGATCGCCCGCCTGCTCGAATGCGGTGGCCTGCCCAAGGGGTTGATCAATATCGTCAACGGCCTCGGCCCGACCACCGGCGCGGCCCTGACCGGCCACGACGGCATCAGCAAGCTGGTGTTCGTCGGCTCCCCCGACAGCGGCCGCCTGATCGCCGAGGCCGGCGCCCGCCGCCTGGTTCCCAGCGTGCTCGAACTCGGCGGCAAATCCGCCAACATCGTGTTCGACGATGCCAGGCTGGACGATGCCGTGGCCGGGGCCCAGGCCGCGATTTTCGCCGCGGCCGGGCAGAGCTGCGTGGCCGGCTCGCGGCTGCTGGTCCAGCGCGACATCTTCGATGCCGTGGTCGAGCGCGTCGGCCGCGCCGCCAGCCGGATCGCCGTGGGCCTCCCCGTCGACGAAGCGACCCGCATGGGGCCGTTGCAGAACGCCCGCCAGTACGAACGCGTCACCGCCATGATCGAGCGTGCCAGGGCCGCCGGCGCGCGCATCGTCACCGGCGGTCAGCGTCCCGAGGGCCTGCCGCAAGGCGCCGATGGCTACTACCTCGCGCCGACGGTGATCGCCGACGTCGACGCCTCGATGGAGATCGCCTGCGAGGAGGTGTTCGGCCCGGTGCTCGTCGCCATGCCGTTCGACGACGAAGCCGACGCCGTTCGGCTCGCCAATGGGACCCGCTTCGGCCTGGCCGGCGCAGTCTGGACGCAGGATCCGGCCCGGGCGCATCGCGTCGCTGGCCAGTTGCGCGCCGGCACGGTGTGGATCAACAGCTACAAGGCGATCAACGTGATGTCGCCCTTCGGCGGCTTCCGCGATAGCGGCTTCGGCCGTTCCAGCGGCCTCGACGGACTACGTGAATATACCGTCCCGCAGAGCGTCTGGGTCGAGACCGGCGTCACAGCCAGCGTCGCCATGGGGTACGCCAGCGGAGAGGCATGAGGCACCGACCGCTGCGGGGGACGACTCCGCTCGCCCAGGCCCGAGTTCGGTTATCATCGCGGACATGAGCCTGGAACCGACGAGGAGCCGCCCGTGCAGCCAACCGATCTCTGTTATCTCAACAACGCCTCCGTCGGTCTGCAGAGCCCGGCGGTGTCGGCCCGCCTGCGGGATTGGCTGGAGGCGGAGATGGCTGCCTATCCGCGCCAGCGCCTCGAAAGCGCATTCTGGGATGGCCAGGCGACCAGGGCCCGACTGGGCCACTGGATCGGCGCGCCGGAGGCCCAGGTCGCCTTCGGCGCCAGCACCTCCCGGCTCATGGCCCAGGTCATCGGAAGTCTGAATCTCAGCGGAAAACGGCTGCTGGTCGCACCGGGCGAGTGGGCTTCCAACATCGTCCTGCTCAGGCGGCTCGGCGGGGAGCCGCCGCGCGCCATCGAACTGCTGGCGACGGACGCGGCCGGACGGCTGGACATGGCCGCCATCGCCAGGCAGATCGACGACGACGTCGCGGCGATACTGACGCCGCTGGTGACCAGCATCGAGGGGCGGCGCTACGAGGTGGAAGCGCTGGGCGACCTGCCCCGTCCGTCGCACTGCCCGTTGATCGTCGATGCGGCACAGGGCCTGGGGCAGACCGAGATCGACGTGCGCCGCCTCGGCTGCGACGTGCTGGTCGCCACCACGCGCAAGTGGCTGCGCGGACCTCGCGGCATGGCGCTGCTCTATGTCAGTCAGCCGGCACTGGCCCTGATGCACCTCAATCCAGCGCCGGAGCTGGCGGGGCTGAGACTGGAGCCGGACACCCAGCGGTTCGTCGATCTGCCCCAGGCCCGTCGCTTCGATGCCTCCGACCTCTCGGTCATGAGCCAGGTGGCGCTGACGGCTGCCCTGAACGAGTTGCAGCAGATCGCGCTGGAGCCGATGCGCCACCATCTGGCGGCGCTCGCCGGGCGGGTCTACGACATCGCCCGGGAGCAGGGGTTTCGGCCCCTGCTGCCCCATCCAGAGACGGGCATCGCCACGCTCCACCTGCCGGATATCGAGCCTCTCCAGGTGCGTCAGCGGCTCGATGCCGCCGGGATCGTCGCCAAGACCTGCAGCACCTCGGCCGAGCCGCTGAACGTCCGGCTGCCGGCCACCGGTACGCTATTGCGAATCTCACCTCACTGGCATAACACGCCGGAGGATATCGACCGCGCCATGGCGGCGTTGAGATGAGAAAACACGAACCCGATCGCGTACCCTGTCTCCCTCGCCCCGCGATTATGGGCAATACTGCAGACAACGACGCTACGGGATGGAAGGCTCATGAGCTTCGGCATCGATCACCCTTTACTGGCGGTCAGTAATCTCGATCATGCCGCCCAGGCAGCCAGGGATCTCGGTTTCACCGTCAACCCGCGTCATCAGCATCCGTGGGGGACGGACAACCACCTGCTGTTCTTCAGCAACAACTTCATCGAACTGATCGGCATCGGTCGTCCGGAGTGCCTGGACTACCAGGATGCCAATGGCTTCCAGTTCGGCCGCCTCGTCGAGGCGCGACTGATCACCGTGGGCGACGGCATCGCCATGTTGGCGCTGGACAGCGACAGCATCCAGCGCGATCACGCCCTGGTCGCGGCACGCGGCTTCAACGAAGCGTGCCCGGTCATCTTCCGCCGCATGGCCCACCTGCCCGGCGGCCGCGACGAGGAAGTGAGCGTGGCGCTGGATATCCTGCACGATCCCGAACGCCCCTTCCTGACCCAGTTCCTCTGCCAGCAGCTACGCCCGGAGCTGTTCCGTGTCGACCCGACCCAGGAGGCGCATGCCAACACCGCCACGTCGATCGCCGATGTCTGGTATGTCAGCGATGAGCCGGACTACGACATCGAGCACTTCCGCCGCATTCACGGTGCCGCCTCGGTCCGTGGCAGCGACGCGGCGTGGACGATTCACACCCATAAAGGGGATTGCCACCTGCTCGATGCCCGGACGCTGGCAGCGACCTTCCCCATCCTCGGCGAGATCGAGGCGCAGCCCCCGCGCGCCATAGCCCTGACCCTCACCTGCCGGGACCTGGAAGCGGCGATCACCTGCTGGGACGAGCACGGGATCGACTACCACCGCCACAGCGAGACCCAGGCCGACATCGCACCGGGCGTGATGGGCACCCTGCTCCGATTCGAGCAGCGTTAGCCAGGCACCCCGCCGATACGGACGCCGCGGCTCACGACGGCCCCGCCGGGGTGCGAAAGGCCTGCATCCAGGCCCCGAGGTGGCGCAGCAGCTTGAGACTGGCCTGCGGCTGGCGCCGGCCGACCCGGGTGATCATGTGCGCCTGGGAGTTCTGGAAAAGCGCCGACGCCACCGGTAGCGCCACCACGCTTCCCTCGGCCACCTCGTGGGCCACGGCGAAACGCGGCAGCAGCGTGATAGCCATGCCCGCGACCACCGCGCGGCGCAGCACCGCCATCGAGTTGGTCTCCACCGCGACCTGGGGGCGCAGGCCCGCCTGGGCGAAAGCCTGATCCACCAGCCGGCGCACACCGTGACCTGGCTTCCAGAGCGCCATCGGAATCCCGCTGAGCCGCTGCAGCGAGATCGGGTCGGGGTCCCCGGCAAGCGGATGGTCGACAGGACAGATCGCCAACAGCGGCTGACCGCTGGAGGCCCAGAAGCGAATCTGCGGATGGATCCGCTCATGGAACATCAGCCCGATATGCGCCCGATCCTCTACCACGGACTCGATGATCTCGTCCGTGCCCGCCTGTTCGATCTCCAGGCGTACGCCCCGGTAGCGCTCGGCGAAGGCCCTGAGCGGCGCATCGATCAGATCGTTGATGAAGCCCTCGCCCACCACCAGGGAGATGGTTCCGGTCTCCAGGCGCTGGTAGGCCTCCAGGCGGGTGATGAAGTCGTCGTCCAGGTCTCCGCGTCGACGACAGTAATCGAGCGCCATCTCTCCCACCGGCGTGGGGCGGATCCCTCTCGGCGTGCGTTCGAGCAACGGCGCCTCGAAAGCCGCCTCCAGCAGCGCAATCTGGCGGCTGACCGCCGAGGGTGCGATATCCAGCCGGGCCGCCGCCTTGCGCAGCGACCCGGACTCGACCGCGACGCGAAAATAGACCAGGCGCTGATGGGGAATGTCCATGAGAGTCGACCGGAGAGCGGAAACCGTTGCCACGATTAGCCCATCAACTCGGGACGACGTCAACGCCATCCTGGGGCAGCGGCGCTTTCGACTCGACTTTCGGCACCGGATACTGGCAATGTTGCCCGGTCACGCCCGAAAACTCGCGGCGACCCGCTTCATCGATTTCCTCACCGGGCGCCGCTCTTCCCAGCAGGAGCCACTGCATGTTCATCGCCATGAACCGCTTTCGCGTCAACCCGGCGCGCACCCAGGAATTCGAGACGCTATGGCTGGAGCGCGAAACGCATCTTCAGGGCCTGCCCGGATTCGTCGAGTTCCAGATGTTGCGCGGCCCGGAGGAGGAGGATCACGTGCTCTACGCTTCCCATACCGTATGGCGCTCTCGCGCTGACTTCGAAGCCTGGACCCACTCGGAGGCGTTTCGTGCGGCCCATGCCAACGCCGGCCAGAGCCGGCGCGAAGGCCTGTATCTCGGCCCGCCCAAGTTCGAGGGCTTCGACGTCATTCAGACGATCGGCAGCGATGAAAGCGCTGGCTGAGCGGGGTTATCGGCGACTGGCGCTCGCCGTCGTCCTGGCCGGCCTGCTGTCGAGCGACCCTGCGTCGGCCTCGCCACCGCCGACCCAAGCCGACATCGCGAAGCAGAAAGCCGTGCAACTCGAGCGGCGTGTGGTCGAGACAGACGAGATCGAACCGGCCCCCGAGGCGGTGCGACTGACCCCGGAAGGCACCGAGGCCGTCGATCCGCGAGGTTTGGCGCCGCTCGACGATGCGATCACCTGCCTGGCGCGATCGATCTACTGGGAGGCCAAGGGCACCGATCAGCGCGAGATGCAGGCGGTCGCCAACGTGATCATGAACCGGCTGGGCAATCCCGAGTTCCCCTCGAGCCTGTGCGACATCGTTCAACAAGGGTCGGAGAGCGGACACTGCCAGTTCTCCTGGTGGTGCGACGGCCGTCCCGACGAAGCCAACGAGCCCGATCAGTACGCGGCGGCCCGGGAGATGGCGCGCCGTGCGCTCAATGGGACGCTTCCCGACATCACCCATGGCGCCCTGTTCTTCCACCATCGCAGCATCTCGCCCGGCTGGATGTCGACACTGGTCAGAACGGCCCGCACTCGGGAATTCAACTTCTATCGCCAGCCCGGATGAACCGGATCCCCCCAGACGCAGGCCATCAACGACGATGAAACCAGGATTCGACGAAGAGGGAACCCTGTCGGCCGACGCCGGACATCGGACGAGCGCATGCTCGGGTCCGCTCGATACCGACACGCTGTGGCGGATGCTAACCGAGGCCGCGAGGGCCGCCGTGAACCGGGACCCGCTGCTGTCGGCACTGTATCGTCACATCCTGCTGGAGGTGCCGGACTTCGCGAGCGCTCTGGCCCGGGTTATCGCCGACACCCTGACGACGCCGCAGCTGCCGGAGAGAGCGGCGCGGGAGCGCGTCGAGGCGCTTCTCGACCGACATCCGGCGATCGCGGCGGCTGCCGAGCGGGACCTGGTCGCGCTGCTCCGCGAGGATGCCGCCATTCCCGAACCCTTCACACCACTGCTGTTCTTTCCCGGCTACCAGGCCGTGCAGTGTCACCGCATTGCCCATCAGTGGTGGCTGGACGGAGTGACCGACCTGGCCAGTCATCTCCAGTATCGCGCGGCCGTCCGGTTCAGCGCCGATATCCACCCCGCCGCGGCCCTTGGCGCCGGGCTGTTCGTCGATCATGGCGCCGGCATCGTCATCGGTGAGACCGCCGTCGTCGAGGACGACGTCACGATCTTCCACGGGGTGACCCTCGGCAGCTCGGGCAAGGTGAGGGGCGATCGTCATCCCAAGGTCCGTCGGGGCGCCTTCCTGGGCGCCGGCGCCACCATCCTGGGCAACATCGAAATCGGGGAAGACGCCCGGATCGGCGCCGCTGCCGTGGTCACTCGCAGTGTCGCCGCCGGCGCCACCGTGATCGGTCCCGCGGCCAGACCGCGCTGAGCGATTCACGATGTTCGCCCCCTCGCAGCCAACCGTCAGTCTCGACATCTTTCAGACGCCGGGATCTCTACTGGCGAACGATCTGGCGCGACTCAGCCGGCCCTGGGTGCGCGACATCGCCTGGTTGCTGCATGCCCCGGACATGGCCACCCTCGACTGCCCCGGACGCCCCACGCTGGCGGAACTGGGGCTCGACCGGCACGGCCGCCGGCGGGCCTGGCTGGCACAGCAGGAGACCCTGGATGCAGACTTTCAACGACAGCGACTGAAGCGGCGCTCGCAGCGACTGGGCATCTACCATGAGACGCTTTGGCAGTGGATCCTGGAGCGGGCCCCCCGCACTCGACTACTGGCGCACAACATCGCGCTACGCGAGGACGGGCAGACCCTGGGCGAACTCGATCTCCTCTACGCGTCGACACAGGCCATCGACCCGCCGTGCGACGACCGCGAAACCGATGTCTTCCATGTCGAGTTGGCCATCAAGTTTTTCCTCGGCCTGCCGGAGGGACCGGGAGACCGCTACGATGCCGCGCGCTGGATCGGGGTGGGAAGCTTCGATTCGCTGGCCATCAAATGTCATCGCCTCCAGTCCCACCAGCTACCCGGAGGCCGATCCCCGGCCGCCCGGCGACAGCGCCAGGCACTGGGCGCTACCGGATCGCTACGACAGCGGATCATCATGCCGGGATGCCTCTACCACCCCTGGCATCGACGCTTGCCGCTGCCCCGGCTTGCCAACGACAGCGCGGCGCAAGGCCTGTGGTGTCACCGGAGTGCCTGGTCGGCGTTGGCGCGGCAATTGCCCGAAGGCACCGGTGGCCACCTGCTGATCAAGCCTCACTGGCTCGCGCCGCCAACCAGCGAGCCGTCGCCGTTGGCTGCGCTGGAAGAGGCACTGGCACAGCGCTTCAGCGACCTCGGCAAGTCGGCGCACCTGCTGCTGACCCTGCCGGACGGTGGACAGTGCCGGGTTTTCGTGGTCAGGGACGAGTGGCCGCCGGCACTGCCGCTGCCCCCGCCGGGCCTCTTGCCCAGCGCGCGTTGAGCCATAGCGAACTGGCCAGGATCAGCGCGCCGACGCCCAGCCGCACGAGGTCGGCGTCCCGGTTCCAGATCAGCAGGTTGACGATCAGCCCAGCCGGGATCAGCGCGTTGTTCATGATCGCCAGGGTGCCGGCGTCGACACGGCAGGCCCCCTTGTTCCAGAGGAAGTAGCCCAGCCCGGAGGCGACGATTCCCAGCCAGCCCAGTACGCCCCACTGGAGCGATGTGGTGGGTAGCTTGGCGGCGTCTCCCAGCACCCAGAAAGCCGGCAGCGCGATGCACAGCGCCCCCAGATAGAACCAGCCAAACAGATGGCGATGCGCCAGGTCGGTCGGCAGGCGTTGCGCCAGGTGCCGATACCCGACCTGGCCCAGCGCAAAGCAGAGGTTCGCGCCCTGCACGACCACAAAGCCGAGCCAGTAGTTGGCGGTGACCCCATCGTATCGAATGACCGCCGCGCCTATCACCGCCAGCACGGCCACCGCGAGATAGCGCGGCGAGAAGCGCCGCGCCAGCAGGTCGTCGATCAGGGTGATGTAGAGCGGAGTGAAGATGGTGAACAGCAGCACTTCCGGCACAGTCAGCAACAGAAACGAGTGGTAGAAGAAGAGATACATCACCCCGAGCTGGAGACCGCCGATGGCCATGAGGCCCAGACGCGCGGACCAGCGCAGCGCGGCAGGACGCAGGAACGGCAGAAAAATCAGCGTTGCCAACAGGATACGTATCATGACCGCAAAGTAGCTATCCACTTGCCCTGACAGGTAGACACCGATCAGACTGAAGGAGAAGGCCCAGAGCGCCGTGACGCCAACGAGGTAAGACATGCAGGTCAACCTGTGAGAAACGATAAGTTGACAGCCATTATACGGTTAAGCGCGGTTTTGCCCAGTCTGTCGCGCTTCGAATTCGTGGCGCAATCGGGGGCGGCTTCGGGAGTGAGTTGGAACGGCTGGGGTACCGGCGCGGTCGACGTGGTTCGACAACAGGACAACGTGCGCTTCTTCGAGTCGGGGACCTTCACGCCCGATGGCCAGGATCGCAGCCTACCGATGCGCAACGTCTATCGCTGGGATCTTCATTCCGAGCGGATCTCGCTGTCCCACGAACGCCGTGGCGCCGCCGCTGCCGTCTGGCTTTTCGATCTCGTCGCCAGCGACGGGGACACCCTGGTCAGCGCCGAGGTCCATCAATGCGCCGCCGATGCCTATAGCGCCACGCTCACGCTGGTATCGAACGGTATCGATCTGGAGTGGCGGATCGTCGGTCCCCGCAAGGATGAGCGTATCCTCTACCGGTATCGAGCCGGCTGAAACGACGACGGCTTCCCGAAGGAAGCCGAAGAAGGGAGTCGCCGAAACCGTCTCAGCGCGTCGCAATGATCCAGATGGCGTGAATGATGCCTGGGATGTAACCCAGCAGCGTCAGCACGATATTGATCCAGAACTGCAGTCCCAGGCCAACCTGCAGGAACACCCCTACCGGCGGCAAGAGAATGGCGAAGATGATGCGAATGATGTCCATGTAGCCTCCTTTGCTCAGAACGACATCGTTGTTGGTAGCCAACAATCCATTGTGGTGCCCCAAGGCGACCGGCGAACCGGCCTTCTTGGGCAGCGGGATAGCAACACCCCGCTGACTTGTCATGATTCACCCCGCCACAGCATAGCGTTCTTTGACGGTGAACGCTGCCGCTCGTCAATGACGACCCTTGGCATCCTCGTCGTTGGAGCGCGTCTTGCTCACCTTGGCATGGATGGAGCGCGAATCCGAGGCGAGTTCCTCGTGATGCCGCTCCCAATCCTCCCAATCATGTGGCGTACCACTTCTCGGACCGTGTTCGGCAGCCTCCCGGGCCCGCGCCCACGCTTTCTCCTCGAGCGACTGGGGCTTGTCCTGCTCCTTGTCGAGCGCTATACCCTGCTTGGCGAGATAATCTCGAGCATTCATCCGTTGTCCTCCCGTGCGGCGTCGGGGCCACTTCTTCCCGTGGGCATGGCCCCGAGCAATACCCTCTTAGATGGCACCTGGCGATCGCCACTTCAAGGTCTCAGGAAGAGCCGACGCCATCTAATTTTTAGCCGAATGAAATTTATGAACTACAGTAAAAGTGCACCGGGTTGCCTGTCGCAGCCATCATCCTCTACGCAAAAGGAATTTGTCATGAGAAAGAATCTGATCGTTTCCACTATGGCCGCCATGATGCTGATGGGTGTCGCCGGTGGCGCTTTCGCGCAAAGCGACGCGATGGAAGAAGCCGAGCAGGCGAACAACGAACCCATGAACACGGGCAGCGGCGTCACGACGGATGGCAGCCAGGCCTCGGACAAGGCCAGTGGCCACAGCGATGCTGCCAATGAGTCCATGGACGCGGTCGAGGCCGAGACGAGCGAAAAGACGAATATCCAGGAGTCTGAAGACCTGGACGACATTGACGCCGAGGGCCACAGCGACGCGGCTGGCGATGCCATCGAAAGTCAGTGATGGGCTATTGGCGATAGCCGAGGGGCTTCGGCCCCTTTTTCACGCTACGAGAACGGAGTGATGTTGAGCCAAGTGGTGTGACCGGCCCGATGCCCTGACAAAATGCCGTCCACGGCATTTCCAGACGTCGGGCCGATTCACAGCGACAGCGCCAACCCGTAAAGGAGCCCCCCATCTTGAACTCGTTTGTCGTTCGCCACTCCTCGACCAATGCAACACAGCGGGCGCCAGAGTGGCTGGTCGTCGATCAACGCTACGACGCTGGCGCTGAGCCTTGCTGGATCGTCTCCCGGCACGCCTTCCCGGAAGAGGCCGAGATGGAAGCCGAACGCCTCAACGGCAACGATACGGCTCCTATCGGAAGCGTCGATTGATATGGCCGGCACGAATGACGACCTTGCACAGCGCACAATCTCTGACGACGAACGCAACCACCAACGATCGGGATGATGCCATGAAGAAGATGATCGGCGCCGCCATCGCCAACTGGCTGAGAAAGCCGGAGAACCGTGAAAAGGCCAAGCGCACGGCCAAGCAGGCATACGCTAAATACCAGCGCCGCAAGGGGAACTCGACGCCCGAGGCGGGTCCCAAGTCTCGCTAGGGGTGGCCCCCTCCCCGTCTGGAAACACCGGCTCCTGCTTCTCCAAGCCAATCACGACAATGCGCGTCGATAAAGCGCTTGTCCCTTCGGTGCTTTGACCTCTCGAATGGCTTTCGGACAGCAAAGCGCACTTGAAACCAGGTTATAAAATTAACCAGACATCTAGCTGTATCGCTCTTTCTTCACATTACGATGACAAGAAAGATAATATTCGACATGCATCCAAAGGAAAGCTGAGTGCGTACTCCTTAATATCAAACGAGATCCAGCACCGGCGATGATGGGAGCCAACGCATGTCAAACCGTTACTTCGTTCGAACGGTCAACCCCAATACCCCAATGGAACACTTCGTGGTCGCCGATTTTCATCGGGAAGGGGCTTGCATGAACGTCTATTTCAACCGCCCTGCCGCGATTGAAGAAGCGAGGTGGCTGAATCGCCACCACCACCGCCAGCGACTCAAGAACGCGCGTTTCGAATGGCAGCACGATTTTCACTCACCCCGGGGGCTCCCTCCCCAAATCGAGCCAACAGAGGAAAGCCTCGAGGAGAGCGATCTCGCTTCGAGGCCAACAAAGGCAACGGCTCAAGCCAGTGAGGCAGAGGAGACTCTCTCGAGACGCGGCTCACAACCCCGCAAAACGGCAGAGCAGGTGATGAAGAGCCTGATGAAGCGGCGATTGGTCAATTAAGCTCTGCCTGAAAAATCGACTAGCCACCAGACCGGGCTGGAGGAAAGAGGACGGCGACAGCGGGAGTGTGTGGAGCGGGTGAAGGGAATCGAACCCTCGTCTTAAGCTTGGGAAGCTTCTGCTCTACCATTGAGCTACACCCGCCGCGGGCTTGATCGTAAATCCGGAGACTTGGCGTTTGCAAGCTCGTATTCTCCTGCCGTCCACCTCATCTCCTGCCGTACACCCTAAGCTCTATCTGAAAAATCGGCGAGCGATGGCCAGACAAGGCAAAAACTGACGAAAAAGCGGAGTTTACGAGGTGTAAATGAGCATTTTGAGTCAGTTTTTAACGCCGTATGGGCGAGCGCAGGCATTTTTCAGACAGAGCGTAGCGTCTACCGGCAAGAGAGAGCCCGGCCCTCCTGACGAGGGCCGGGCTCTCAATCAGCCTGCGCCTGACCGGCTGACGGTTCGGGAATCGCTGATCCCGCTTCCCTGGCACTTCCTTCCCTGGAGGTTTTCCCTGATGTCGTCCCTGACCAACAACCGACGCCTGAACAATTCAGTCGTCATCTGGTAGAAGGCATCCACTGAGCAACCACACGATTTTGCACACACACCGGTGATTTTAAAATCTACCCGAGTTAATTAAAAAGGAAGTATTCGGTAGCAATTTGTAACGAAGGCTTGGAGCAGAAAGCGGGAAACGAACGGGCGACGGTAGCGGCAAAAGCGCAAAGCAACGATAAATAAGACCCATAAAAAAATCCCCGACCGAAGTCGGGGAACCAAGGATCTACAACGAACCGTCATCTTATCT
>NZ_CALFQK010000132.1:0-2226 GCF_937921195.1 uncultured Salinicola sp. | reverse complement strand
GCGCCAGCCCAAGCTGTCACCCATGAAGATAAAGGCAGCCGTGGCCATTGCCGCAGGACTCAGGCTCATCACAACCGAACCGACCACACCGTTCACGCGTTGCATGCCGTAGAGCAGGAACAGCGTGAAGGCAACGATGCCCACACCGCCGATTACGACGATCTTGATCCAGTTCTGTCGGGATATTTGGGACAGTTGTTTCCGGTAGATGAAGAGAAAGGGCGTCAATGCCAGGGCCGCTACTGTCAGACGGAGAAAGGGTCCGAGGAACACGGGAAAGGCTTCTGACACGATCTTGGCTGACGGGGTACCTGTACCGAACAGGGCCATGCCGAAGAAAAGTTGGGCATATACCAACAGCTGTCGCTTGAAACTCGAACCGGCCATCGGTGATCCAACACTCCCATAGCTGATTGGTTCCAACAGATTTCTTTAACCCGCATTATTCGCCGAGCCGGCTCGGCGGCGCGCTGGAGGCGGGTTGAAGCCGTTCTTGCCGGCTTCTTGGCACCAGGTTGTTGCCGATGAGAGCTACGCATCCCGGTTTGGTTGAGAGAGTGGACGAGACGACATCCTTTGGATGATTTCGCCCTTTGGATCGGCCACGACTTCTGGCCGCCCCTGGGCGTTCATTCTGTCGGCGGCATCTGCAACTTGCTCGCGATTATGGGTCGGCCCCGCGTAGCATCTGGATCTGCGGCCAGATGGCGGCCCAGTAGGGCGCGGCCGTTGCGGCAAGTATCAAGGTCATGCGCCGGGCTGAGATGATGAGACGAGCGCCGGCGCGCAGCACGCGTTCCCGCAGGCGGCGCAGGCTCCAAGGGGCTTTCGTGGCGCGCGCCATGGCCCGGCGCGCCACGTGCATGATCTGGTAGGCGAGCATGGCGACGAGCAACCGGACTTCGTTGCAGGCGAAGGCATCGATGGGGGGCGTGACCGATTTCGGCTTCTTGCCGCGCAGATGGGTCTTGGCGCGATTGGTGGAGGACAGCGCTGGAGACAGCACGTCCATCAGCTCGCCCATGTGGCCTTCTGCTTTGCCGCGCTGGCGATAATGGTCCAGCAGGGCCTGCCCCTTCATCTGGAAGCGCGAGATCGAGGTGACGAGGAAGAAGCGGTCGAGTAGCAGATCGCCCTCGCGCTCCTTGACCACCAGCACCACACGGCGGGGCTCGTCCCAGCCCTGCGCCTGGTATTCCAGCTCATGCGTCCAAAGCCGCGGTTCCGTCGGCCGTCGTCCCGGCGGTCGCTTCATGTGCGGCGCCGCGAGCCTGTCGAGGGCTGCGTTCGCCCGCAGGCGGGCGACGTGGTGGATGCCGCGCCCCTCCAGGCCCGACAGGAGCGCGCCAGAGGGGAAGCCTGCATCGATGCGCACGGTCGTGATCTTGCACAGGCTGGCCTCGGCCCGATCGACGACGTCGAGAATGACGTCCAGCGCACCGTCGGCAGTGCCGACATTGCCGGGGCGTAAACGCGCGTCGAGCATGTCGCCGGTCTCGGCGATGGAGGTGACCAGCGGGTGATAGACCCGGGTCCGGTAGTGCCCGTTCCACTCGGCCTTCGGTTGATGGCCATGCACCTCGATGGGCAGACTGTCGACGTCCAGCGTCATGCGAGTGCGCCGCTGCCCGCCATTCTCGGCGCGCAGGTTCCGACCGGCGAGTTCGAGGGCAGCCTCCCGCAGAACCTTCAGGTTGCCTGGCTCCGCCAGCATCGCTGTGCAACGCGAAAGCGTGGGCTGAGAGGCCAGCCCAGGGTGCCCAGTCAGCGGCGTCAGCCCGGCCGACGAGGCGGCCGCCACACGCATCGCTGGATCATGCCGCAGGGCATCCGCATCGTCGTGGTCCTGCCAACCCTGAGCGACCAGGAGCACCATGGTCCGCAAGAGCGACGGCAGGTCATGCACGACATCGGCTTGGCGGCGGCTGTCCTTCATCCGCGCCGCCATCCAGCCGATAATCCCGGTCGCGTCGAGAGCTTCTCGCAGCAGTACTGCGCCAGGATCGCCCGTCAGGCGCTCGGCGCGAGTTTCGATCGAAAGAGAGCGGTTGAATCCGGCCGTGACCGGCCGTAGCGTTTCACCCATGCGTGCGTCCGAAGCTGCTGGCGGATTTTGGTGTAGCAACTTGATTCTACGGCGCTTTCAGGCGCACGCAACCTGCCCCCATCGATTTGGATGAATAAACCGGGTTTAAACCAGAAGGAACGCTTCGAGCGCAAGGCGAA
>NZ_CALFQK010000131.1:0-9868 GCF_937921195.1 uncultured Salinicola sp. | reverse complement strand
GTTACGGAATGTATCGGCAGGTTCAAAGTTTGATTAAGGGTCGAGAACGACGCTTGCTCTGAAAATCGTGTAGGAAATTGCCGATTCATGACCATTCCTCCTCGTCGAGGCATTCGCACTGGAGGAGGGCGACGTTGATCATCAGGCGGCGACCGATCTTGCGAGACGGCAGATAGCCACGGCGAAGGTGGCCTTCAATGGTGTCGAGAGACAGTCCGGAGAGTTCGGAGAAGCGCTCTTTGGTCATCAGGGGCACGAGGGCCGGGACCTGGGGCGTTTTGCTTGCTTCCATTGTCGTAAGCCGCCTTTATTCGTCTGTGTTAGGCTTTTTTTGATTAACGATGGTTGGGTTACGCAAGGTTGCGTAGCCTGTAAGGCTGAATCTACGCAGGGTTGCGTATAGTGTCAACAGACATTGGCGAAAAAATTCGTGGCATTCGTGAAGCGGAAGGGTTGAGCCGGAAGGCATTCGCCGAAGCGGCTGGTATCAACGCGCGTTCGCTGGAGAGGATCGAGAATGGAGGTAGCTGCTCAAAGGAAAACCTTCTAGCAGTGATTAAGCGATTTCCGAACTATGCCGCTTGGCTGGCCGGGGCAGACATGAGTAACGAGATCGTCCAGACCACTCCAGAGATAGAGGCAACAAGAGATCGGCTCAAGCCGACCGGAACGGATACCAAGTCGCGAAGCGAGTAGCGGAACGCTGGTACCAGGGAACAGGGAATTAGTGTTGGGTGGGACAAGGGATATTATAAATAAGTATTTCATCGAGGCCGACAATGTCAGAGGTTGCAAGTATCATTTCTTCAATTGCTGCATTGCTTGCTGCGCTAGCAGGTCTTACGGCGGTTAGGAAGTGGAAACAGGAAAAGTTCGAGAAGTCGTTAATTGAAAGTGCAGATAGACTCCATGAGTTACAAGTAAAATGCCTTGAGCATCTCGATGAGATTTCTAATGAGAGAAATGGAGGTAGTGGGCTAGTTACGTATGAAAACTATCATCCAGATTTAGATAGAGTGGCCGAGCCGCTAAAGAGTTTTCTCTCTTACAAGTACATGCAGATTGATAAGTTGGAAGATATGCTGAAAGAGCTTGACAAGGTTTCTCAGGATGTCTTGGATTTCAGTAATTATAGCCACTTATTTGTAGTTAGGTACTTGATTACAATAAAGGAAGAGCTGAAGTCGAGTATGTATAGATTGACAATGGGTGGTGTCGAAAACGATAATAAACTTGATCTAATCGATCAGGTTAACACTCTGTCGCATGAAAAAAGATATTGCTTTAGCAAGTTTTTTTATGCAATGCCGCTAACGCGATCTGACGATCTAAGCAAGACGATTAGAGCTACCAGTATTATCAATCGAGAGATGAGGGATATAAGCAGGCTAACCAGGAGGTTTTTTTATTCTGGCTATATTGGTAGAGTGTTTATAGGGGCTAAGCTTTATTGGAGAAAAGAACCAGTGCGCTGTGCAATTGTTTATTCTGATGGGGTTGAATGGGGTAAGTATATAGATATTGATGGCAGCTTACACTCTGTGCCCGTTAATAAAGGTGATGGCTACGATTTGTTAAAAAGCAAAGTCAAAGGAGGGCGCTTTATGTTTGCCGTAGATGTGTTTAGGCAATGGGTTTATCATTCAATTATATATTGATGCATTTAAGGGGGTATACTTTAATATGCTGGGGGGTGTATGGAACTGTCTATTTTAGTAGCTCTGGTTGGAGGGGTTTTTGTAGCGTTTTCCGCTTTGATCAATAAGCACACAGAAATATGTAAGATGGAAAATGATGATTTATCCAACCTAAAAAAAGAAGTGCATGAGTTTTATGTTAGCGGATCGAATATGGTGTTTTCGATTAATTGGAATGCTGAGATAGAGAACCTCTTAAACCCTGAGCTTGGGTCGAGTGAATATACTTTAAAGATGTATGAAAAGACAATCGAAAAAGCGGTTGTTTTGAGCAGCGAGCTATCAAGTAAAGAAGATGTGAGGTCTGGAGATAAAATTTTCTTAAAAGCTAGGGTGCACAAAAGGAAGTGTATCTTAGCCCTGCGGGGACTTGAGTCTTTCAATGGGGATATGAATGATTTAGAAAGTGTTAAAAAAAGTTTTTTTCATGCGCACGAGGTTTTGAATTTATATCTCGTGTCAAAAAGAAAGTCAGTAAGAAGTTTAAGGAGGGAGATTTTTCTTCTGTTCGTTATTGTTGTGTTGATCCTGATGGTTTCTCTATAAGCCTTGGCTTAAGCAGAAGTGATGAATGATCGCGTGAAAAGAGGTGAAGCTATGAATGTCAACCAACTGTCAACCGCGTTGACGCTTAGAGGCGGACAGTGACGGTTTCAGCCCCCATAACTGGCTGTTTTTACGGACAAAGACGGCCAACGGCAGTTTTTAGTAACAACTTGTAATCAGTAGGTCCCGGGTTCGACTCCTGGTGTCGGCACCAGAGCTTAGAGATTGATTTGAAAGGCTTTTTGGCCTTGCAGAAAACCGCCCCTTGAGGCGGTTTTTTTGTGTCTGTACATTGGACCTGCCATCTGTTTCCAAAGCTGGACATTGTCAACGCTTCATCAGCCTTTACCGTCTATGCGAGCGGAGGACAAGCTTAGCTCGCTGTCCAGATCAGTTGACCACGACACATTGTCAAATGCCTTGGAAGGTAGAGTCACCCATGGCAAAAGCGGCTCCTTCAATGTGATAGACCTGGGGTTCTCCCGAGAAGTATGCCTGCAGTCCCATCATGAACAGCCGATGGTCTTCACTCGTTTCGAAACCTGGCGTGTGATCCTCGAGTGATTGCCAACGCACGATCAGGTTGAATTGCTGCGGTATTTCGATCCCTTGGGCCAGCATGTGTCCGCGGTAGCCTTTTGCGCGGCAGAGCAAATGAGCGACCTCGGCAAATGCATGCCTGAAGTTATCGATGTGTTCCCTGTGGACGGGCAGTATCGCGATCTCATAAATCATGGGATTCCCCTGAAGTGAGCTCAGTGCTTGCGAGATTAGACGACGGCAATCGCGATTTTTCCTTGAAGGCCGTTGTTAGGGCTCTCCAGCCGCGCGTGGGCGAGCGGAAGGTCGGCCAATGGATAGACTGCGCCAACATGCGGGCGCAGCTGGCCGCGCGCTATCAATGCACTTAGCTCATCCAGCTTGCCGCGATTCTGTCTGGTAAAAACGAAGTGATAACTCGCGTTTTTACCCCAGGCCTCAATGAGATTTTGTGGCTGGACTATGTCCACTATGGAGACGACTCGTCCGAGTTGCGCCAGGGCATCGGGGCTACGGGATAATGTGTCGCCGCCGATGGTGTCAAATACTACATCGACTCCGTGCCCATCCGTTTCCCGATTGATGATCTCGACATAATCCTCCTTTTGATAATCGATGATGACATCGGCACCCATGCTTTGTGCGAATTCAAAATTCGCTTCACGCACGGTCGTGAAAACTCGCGCTCCAATGGCCTTTGCCAACTGGATCGCCACATGACCCACGCCTCCCGCGCCCCCGTGTACCAGAATGCTTTCGCCCACCTTTAGCTCGGCTCGCACGGTCAAAGCTTCCCACACCGTTCCGCCGACCAGGCTTAGACTTGCTGCCTCGAGATGGCTCAGCGAAGCAGGCTTCTTCCCGACAATGCTTTGCTCCGCCACGTGGTACTCGGCATAACTTCCCTGGCCGTCAAATATTTGCGGGGTGTACCAGACTTCGTCACCGGGAGCGAAGGTCGTCACACCTGCCCCGACGTCTTCGATAACGCCAGATACGTCATGACCGGTAATCGTCGGAAGCGGCACCAGGTCAGGATAATCGCCGCGCCGGACCTGATAGTCCAAAGGGTTGATGGAGGTGGCATGTACCTGGACCAAGACTTGTCCAGAGCCGGGCACTGGCTTGGGAACGTCGCTGAGCTCGAACGATTCCGGGCCTCCGAAGGACTTGAGTATCATAGCTTTCATCGCGAACCTCATTTCTGTAAAAAGGGATATCGGGAATTGTCGATGTGAAGAAGCGAAAAGTCGATCCGCGAGCCTTGGATCATTACTGAGCCTCATTTCGATCACACGGAATATCCGATAGAACGGAATATAAACTACAGCTCTGTTCCTATGATCTCGGCAAGCGCCTTGATGGCTGCTTCGTTGCGCTTGTAGTAAGTCCACTGACCAATACGTCTGGCTTCGACCAACCCTGCTCGTTGCAGGGTTGCAAGATAGTCGGATACCGTCGACTGAGACAGTCCGACGCCTTCTTGAATGCTACTGACGCATACGCCAACCGTGAGCACGTCGCCCTCATCTTGCGGAGGGAAACTTTTCACCGGATCCTTCAAGCCCTTCAGAATTTCAAGGCGAGTACGGTTTGACAGCGCTTTGAACACTTCGAGTAATTCCATAGGTCGATAATATCGGGTTTTCCCGATATGTCAATGCCCGATCAGGTCGCAATCCTCGTGGGTGGCCTACCACTGAATTTTCATCCAGCCTCTATATTTGAGTCCAACTGGCTTTCGAGTTCGTCCTGGCGGTAGACGTGAGCGGATCGGCGTGCGCTCTCGTTATCCAGGGGAGGTCGCCGAGCGTTGACCCCAGGCATGGAGAAAGTCCCTCAGCTGAGGTGCCAAGCTCAGTGACTGCTCGGCAGCAGCGCTGATGGCGCCTGACTGCCGGCGGCGAGTCAGGCGATCCTCAAGGCGTTGGATGACGCACGGTTCTATGAGGCAGGACTTGTTCGCAGATTTCAAAAGTGAAGAGGGAGGGTAGCGAATAAGGTTGGCGGCAAGTAGGTGTAGCGATATAAGCCCCCCAAAAGCACCATCATTGCTGGGGCTGACCGACTTTTCATGGTGTGGCAAACGACCTAAAGATGTAACACTGTCCCATGACTCGGCGTAGTGGTTATCGCCCCCCGAGACACCGGCGCATCTTTTGTGGCATCCCCCACGGACGCTGCTTGCCCCTTGAAGCAACGGACACATTTGCCTCGCAAGGCCATGACCCAGGAAAAGAACATGAGTGAAAACCATGAGGTCCTCATCGTCGGAGCGGGTATCTCCGGGTTAGCCTTGGCTCGCGCATTGTACCGGCGTGGCATCAGCGCGCTCGTCCTCGAACAACGCGAGAGCGACGGGGACGCGGGTCTTGCGATCAACCTTCCTGGTAACGCCATCGCCGCCCTGGCACAGCTCGGTCTTGGAGACGCAATCCGATCCTACGGCAGGCCAGTTGAGCGTCGAGAGTATCGCTCGGCCAGGGACAATCTGCTTTTTGCCGTCGACGAGAAACGATTCTGGGGCGATGAGAACACGCCGCGATGTGTAAGGCGCTCCGACTTGGTAGCTTTGCTGGCGGCGGATCTCCCCGCCGAGACCGTGCGGCGGGGCGTCAAGATTGTCGCGGTCGAAGGGGGCATGGGCGATATCGCGGTCCACACCAGCGACGGAGCCGAGTTTCGCTGCAAGGTCTTGATGGGCGCCGATGGCGTCCATTCCGCCGTTCGGAAGTTACGGTTCGAGTCCGGTTTTCCGGCATCAGCCCGCCTGGCATCGGCGAGCTGGCGGTTCATGGCTCCCAACCCGGGTGTTGAAGCCTGGACGGTATGGGCGCACGCGGATGCGATGGCGCTTCTCATTCCGGTCGATCATGGCGAAGTCTACGGCTGGGCGGCGGCGACCGGACAGCATCAGCGAAGTGAGTTAGCTGATCTCAGACACGTTTTACGCAGCTTTCCGGACCACGTACGTGCTTCGGTCGATTGGGCGCTCTCGGACGAAGCGCGAATGCACTATTCGCCGCTCGAGGAGGTTCGGCTTTCCAGGTGGAGCCGGGACGGAGCGATCCTTATTGGTGATGCTGCCCATGCCACCGCTCCGGTCTGGGCTCAGGGAGCGGCCCTGGCCATGGAAGATGCCATTGTGCTTTCGGGCCTTTTGGCATCGCGTAGCGACTGGAGCAGTGTGGGTGAAGACTACGAGCGGCTGCGCCGGGACCGCGTCGAGCACGTCCAGACGATGACGGACCGCATGGCGAAGGCCGCTCGGCTGCCTATGCTTCTCCGCCAGCGTCTCATGCCCTTTCTCGGCCCGCGAAGCTACAGGGCGACCTTCGAGCCCCTGAAGATACCTGTCGCCGATCCGGTGAACGCATAGCCGGGAGCTCTATTCACGGTTCGTCGCTACACTCGGCGCCGCGCGACCTGTCTGTCGACGCTCACGTTCAGCCTTATTGCTCGACAAGGTGGCGTGTCCGGCGAGCCGCTGGCCAGTGCCCGGCGAAGCCGGAGTGAGACATAAAGGAGAAAGACCATGAAAGTCGCCATCATGGGGGCCGGCGCGGTCGGCTGCTACTACGGCGCCATGCTGGCGCTGGCCGGGCACCAGGTCGTGCTGGTGGGACGTGCCGCCTTCGTCGAGGCGGCGTCCCGCAACGGCCTGATCTTGGAGAAGCACGACGAGCGACGGGTCGCCTCGGTGGAGGCCAGCAGCGACCCGGCGGCGATCGCGGGGGCCGAACTGGCGATGGTTTGCGTGAAGTCCGGCGACACCGAGCGCGCCGGGCGGGAGATGGCGCCGCATCTGGGCTCGTCCTGCATCGTGCTCAGCCTGCAGAACGGTGTCTCCAATGCCGGAACGCTGGAGGCCCTTCTCGGCCGGCCGGTGATGCCGGTGGTGGTCTACGTGGCCAGCCGCATGAGCGCGGCTGGCGTAGTGCGCCACGAAGGGCGCGGGGAACTGGAGCTGTCCGGAGAGCGGGCGGACGAGGTGGCGGAGGTTCTCAATGCGGCCGGCGTCGAGACCCAGGTCGGCGAAGACGCCATGGCGTCTCTGTGGGCCAAGCTGGTGGTGAACTGCGCCATCAATCCGCTCTCGGCAGTCACCCGCCTGCCCTACGGCAGGATGGTGGAGCAGGACGGCATACCGCAACTGATGGAAGAGATTGCCGGCGAGGCGATCGCCGTCGCCCGGGCGGAGGGCATCGCCGTGCCGGACGGGGTGTTCGAGACCCTTCGCGCCATTCCCGCGTCGATGGCCGGGCAGTACTCGTCGACGGCCCAGGACCTGATGAACGGCAAGCCCACGGAGATCGATTTCCTCAACGGGGAGATCGTCGCGCGCGCTGTCCGGCATGACATTGCCGCCCCCCTAAACCGCACCCTGACGCTATTGGTCAAGAGTGCGGAGCGGTTCGGCGTCAACGACCTGACAGGAAACGTGGAACGATGAGGCGACAGCATGACGCCAGCCAGGAAGGCACCCATCGCCATCGACAGACCCACGGCGTCCATCAGCAACGCCGCCCCAGCACCTGAACCAGCACGCACCTACGGTAAGCATCTCACGCGTTCGCGGTAGAAGCGCAAAGAAAGCACTAACCATGGGTAACGACGCATTGAACATCGAGGTGCGTCGAAGCGCGTTGAACGGCTAGGCGCTTTTCAGATCCGAGGCTGGGACTGGCTCGTCACGGCGCCTGTAGCGTTCCGTTTTCAGCAACACGGTTAGGCAGTCTCCAGTACTAGCCTTGAGAGGTCCCTGGGCGCTAAATTGACGCTTGATGGCAGCGGGTTCGACCTCGCACCTGCCGCGCCTGCCGAGGAGAAGAGAGACCCATGAGCTGGAATCCCGCATTCGAGCCCGGCTGCCCCAACGATGTGGGTATCGACGCGATCGAGACATTGATCATTCCGCGCGCCCGTGACTTGGGCGGCTTCGAAGTTCGACGCGCACTACCGGCACCCAAGCGGCAGATGGTCGGGCCGTTCATCTTCTTCGATCAGGCCGGGCCGGCGGAGCTTTTGACCGGCCAAGGCATCGATGTACGCCCACACCCGCACATCGGTCTCGGCACGGTGACCTATCTTTTCCGCGGGGATTTCCATCACCGCGACAGCACCGGGGCCGACCAGGTGATTCAGCCCGGCGCACTGAACTGGATGGTCGCTGGGCGCGGCGTTACCCACTCCGAGCGCACGACGAGCGCTGCTCGAAATGCCGCCAACGGCCTGTTCGGGATTCAAACCTGGCTGGCGCTCCCCGAAAGCCACGAAGAGATCGCTCCTTCGTTCGAGCACCACGGCAAGGCAACGCTGCCGGTCATTGAAGATGGCGGTACCCATGTTCGGCTGATCCTCGGTAGCGCCTACGGCAAAACCGCTCCCGCCACGATGTTCTCCGAGACCTTCTACGCTGACGTGACGCTCGAAGCGGGAAGCCTGCTGCCGCTACCGGACGACCACGAGGATAGAGGCATCTATATCGTCGAGGGCTCGATCTCGATCGCCGGCCAGGATTACGCGGCACCTCAGATGATGGTCTTCCGACCCGGCGACCGCATTACCGTCGCCGCCGGTGCTCACGGTGCGCGACTGATGATCCTGGGTGGCGCCACGCTCGGCGGCCCTCGCTACATCTGGTGGAACTTCGTCGCCTCTTCCCGCGAGCGCATCGAGGAGGCCAAGGCCGAATGGCGTGCCGAAGACTGGGGCAACGGGCGCTTCGATCTCCCGATCGACGACCGGGCGGAACATATACCGCTGCCGGATTGATTGGCGCCAAACGAGGAATATCGACTGGTGCGCCCGAATGATCGGGAACGAAATCAACGACGGCGCGCAGCGGGGATAGATCGCAGCGTTGCCGTGAAGACGCGGTCGACTTTGGGGATGAACCAGTCATCCCTATCTTGGTGGCCGGCTACAGGCTGGCCATCGCGTTCATGGGGCGAAGCTGGAGCCGATTTTCAATGAGGTGCCAGACGATGGGCTGGGCCGTTTTCGCCCCCCAGTCCTTGTAGAAGAGGTTGATGCCATCCTGCGCCGTGATCGTCGCCATCGGGATAGTCCCTTGTTCAGCGTGGGTTCGGTATCGTTACTGCGCAGGGGCGGGTGACGGGCCCGAACAGGTCGCGTCCGGGGCCCGCCGCGCCCTATCAGGTCAGCCCGCGTTGCCGGGCACCGGCGTATTGAGCAGTTGCTGTTCCCATAGGAACGCGATTCCGCTGCCACCGGCATGATGCTTGAGTATGTCCGATAGCTCCGCGGCATGTTCGGTTCGGGCCCAGTCGCGCTGCCACTCGGCCGCAACAGCGAGCCAGGTCATCATGTTGCCGCCGGCCGCGATCATGCGCTGAATGGCTACTTCGTGAGCCTCCACCGAGACGGCTCCCGAGGCGTCGGTGACGACCGTCACGTCCCAGCCCTCGCCAAGAGCCTGAATTGCCGGCATGGCAACGCAGATCTCGGTCCACAGCCCGGCGATGATCAGCTGCTTGCGACCGGTCGCCTTGACTGCATCCACCACCTTCTGATCCTCCCAGGTATTGATGAACGTTCGGTCGATCACCTCCTGTTCCGGAAAGACATCGGTGATCTGGGGGAATAGCAGACCGCCACGCTCCGCGATGACGCTGGTGAGAACGGTCGGGACGCCGAAGGCTTTGGCGGCTTTGGTCAGCGCCGTCGCATTGTTGACCACCATCTGCGGCTCGTGACTGTTCACGTTCGCGAGCTGGTAAGGCTGATGGTCGATCAGAACGAGTACCGAGTCTTCGGGACGGAGGAGCGATTCAAGGCCGTTACGAAAGGTCATGGCTATTCTCTATGTCTGTCATGATGGGTGGCGTTATCGTGCCGGGAGGCTGCGCCGCTCGCGACGCCGCCTGGATGGACATTGCCGCGCCTGAAACGGATTCGGTAGTGATCGTCCGTGTCGAGCTGTGTCGCGGAATGGGGAACGTGGAATGGATATCGAAGAACTGCAGACATTCGTGGAAATCGCCGACGCTGGAGGCGTCTCACCCGCCGCACGCCGGCTCGGCGTCTCCAAGTCGATCGTCAGCCGGCGGCTGTCGCGGCTC
>NZ_CALFQK010000130.1:0-17769 GCF_937921195.1 uncultured Salinicola sp. | reverse complement strand
CGACCATGTCGGCCTTGTTCAGGAACACGACGATGTACGGAACGCCAACCTGACGGGACAGCAGGATGTGCTCGCGCGTCTGCGGCATCGGGCCGTCAGCGGCGGAACAGACCAGGATGGCGCCATCCATCTGCGCAGCACCGGTGATCATGTTCTTGACGTAGTCGGCGTGTCCCGGGCAGTCGACGTGCGCGTAGTGGCGAACTTCGGACTGGTACTCGACGTGAGCGGTCGCGATGGTGATACCGCGCTCGCGCTCTTCCGGAGCGTTGTCGATCGAGTCGAACTGACGCCATTCGCCACCGAAGACTTCGGCGGAAACACGGGTCAGAGCTGCCGTCAGAGTCGTCTTACCGTGGTCGACGTGACCGATGGTGCCGACGTTGACGTGCGGTTTGGAGCGTTCAAATTTTGCCTTAGCCACTGCTATAACCTCTTTACGTTAGCTAACGGTTAACCGTTCTGATTGATGACGGCATCAACGACGCTGGAGGGCGCCTCTTCGTAATTCGCAAACTCCATGGTGTAGCTTGCGCGTCCCTGGGTCTGAGAACGCAGATCGGTTGCATAACCGAACATCTCAGCCAACGGAACCGTGGCGCGAATGACCTTGCCAGAAGAGGAGTCATCCATGCCCTGCACAAGGCCACGTCGGCGGTTGAGGTCGCCCATGACATCACCCATGAAATCCTCGGGAGTCACGACTTCGACCTTCATTACCGGCTCGAGCAACACGGCCTTAGCCTTACGAGCACCTTCCTTGATCGCCATGGACGAGGCGACCTTGAACGCAGTCTCGTTGGAGTCCACGTCATGGTAGGAGCCATCGAACAGCGTCACCTTGACGTCGATCATCGGGTAACCCGCGATAACGCCGTTCTTGAGCTGTTCGTAAGCCCCTTTCTCGACGGCCGGCACGTACTCCTTGGGTACGACACCACCGACGATCTCGGACGCGAACTTGAAGGACATCTCCTCGTCCTCGCCCTTGTCTTCGGCCGTCAGCGGCTCGATGCGCAACCAGACGTGACCGTACTGGCCGCGACCACCTGACTGACGAACGAACTTGCCTTCCTGCTCCACCGACTGGCGGATGGTTTCACGATAGGCAACCTGCGGCTTGCCGATGTTGGCCTCGACCTTGAACTCGCGACGCATGCGGTCGACGATGATATCGAGGTGCAACTCGCCCATGCCCGAGATGATGGTCTGGCCCGTCTCCTCGTCGGTCTGGACACGGAAGGAGGGATCCTCCTGCGCCAGCTTGCCGAGGGCGACCCCCATCTTCTCCTGGTCGGGCTTGGACTTCGGCTCGACGGCGACGGAGATGACCGGCTCCGGGAACTCCATCCGCTCGAGAACGATCTTGTCGTTCAGGTCACACAGCGTGTCGCCGGTCGTGACGTCCTTGAGGCCGATACAGGCGGCGATGTCGCCGGCGTAGACCTCTTTGATCTCTTCGCGCGAGTTGGCGTGCATCTGCACGATACGGCCGACACGCTCTTTCTTCGACTTCACGGAGTTGAAGATGCTGTCGCCGGACTTCAGCACGCCGGAGTAGACGCGCATGAAGGTCAGGGTCCCGACGAAGGGATCGGTGGCGATCTTGAACGCCAGCGCCGCGAAAGGCGCACTGTCGTCCGCCTCGCGTGTCGCGATGGTGCCGTCCTTGTCATCGAGCTCACCCTCGATCGCCTTGACTTCGGTCGGCGACGGCAGGTATTCGATGACGCAGTCCAGAACGGCCTGGACGCCCTTGTTCTTGAACGCGGAGCCGCAGGTCACGAGCACGATCTCGTTGGCGAGCGTACGTGCACGCAGACCGGCCTTGATGTCCTCGATCGACAGGTCACCCTCTTCGAGGTACTTGTCCATCAGTTCTTCGTTGGCTTCGGCCGCGGCTTCGACCATCTGCTCGCGGTACTTCTCGGCGGTTTCCTGCAGGTCGGCCGGGATATCGACCAACTCGTAGTTCATGCCGAAGTTTTCCTCGTCCCAGAGAATCGCCTTCATCTGGATGAGGTCGACCACGCCCTTGAACTCGTCTTCCGCGCCCCAGTTGATCTGGATCGGGACGACATTGGCGCCCAGACGGTCCTTCAGCTGATCCAGCACCATGTAGTAGTCGGCGCCGGCACGGTCCATCTTGTTGACGAACACCATGCGCGGTACTTCGTACTTGTTGGCCTGGCGCCAGACGGTCTCGGTCTGCGGCTGCACGCCGGAAGAGCCGCACAGCACGACGACCGCACCATCCAGCACGCGCAGAGAACGTTCGACTTCGATCGTGAAGTCGACGTGCCCCGGCGTATCGATGATATTGATACGGTGCTCGTCGAACTGCTTGCTCATGCCCTGCCAGAAGCAGGTGGTCGCCGCGGAGGTGATCGTGATGCCACGCTCCTGCTCCTGCTCCATCCAGTCCATGACGGCAGCGCCCTCATGAACCTCGCCCACCTTGTGGGACAGGCCGGTATAGAACAGGACACGCTCGGTAGTCGTCGTCTTGCCAGCGTCGACGTGGGCAACGATACCGATGTTGCGATAACGCTTGAGTGGTGTCTTGCGTGCCACGATGGAAGTCCCCGTTGATTAGAAGCGGTAGTGGGAGAAGGCCTTGTTGGCATCTGCCATGCGGTGCACGTCTTCACGCTTCTTCACAGCAGCGCCTTTACCTTCGGCGGCGTCCAGCATTTCGCCAGCAAGACGTTGCACCATGGTCTTTTCACCACGGCTGCGGGCGGCGTCGACCAGCCAGCGCATGGCCAGCGCCTGGCGACGTGACGGACGAACCTCGACCGGCACCTGGTAAGTCGCGCCGCCGACACGGCGAGACTTGACCTCGACCATCGGCTGAATGGCTTCCAGCGACTTGTCGAAAATGTCCAGCGGCGCTTCGTTACTGCGCTCGGCAACCCGGTCCAACGCGCCGTAAACGATACGTTCAGCCACGGACTTCTTGCCGCTGATCATCAGGTGGTTCATGAACTTGGCCAGGCGCTCACTTCCGAACTTGGGATCGGGAAGGATCTCGCGCTTAGCGGCAACTCTTCTTCTTGGCATGATAAGCCCTCTAGTTAAGGGTCGTTCAGGTAAACCCGGCACGACTCATCGCTGGTTAGCGGTAGCGGCCGACCTTACTCTTATCTGACCGATAATGATTGGTGACGGCGTCCGGATCAGGACTTGGGACGCTTGGTGCCGTACTTGGAACGGCCCTGCTTACGGTTCTGGACACCGGAGGTGTCGAGAGCGCCGCGCACGGTGTGATAGCGCACACCCGGCAAATCCTTGACGCGACCGCCACGGATCAGGACCACGGAGTGCTCCTGCAGGTTGTGGCCTTCGCCGCCGATGTAAGAGCTGACTTCGTAGCCGTTGGTGAGACGCACACGACACACCTTACGCAGCGCCGAGTTCGGCTTCTTGGGCGTAGTGGTGTAGACGCGGGTGCAGACCCCACGACGTTGCGGGCAAGCCTGCAGCGCCGGCACGTCGCTTGTCACGACCGGGCGCTTGCGCGGCTTGCGCACGAGCTGGTTAATCGTTGCCATAATGTTTAGCTGACTCCAATGGGTTGCCTTGCCTTATGCCAGGTCTTGGCGCACGGCCTTTGCATCGGCCGGTTGCACTACCCCTACATAAAGGCTGCGCATTCTAATCAGTTGTCATGAGACCCGTCAAGGCCACCCACCCGAGGGCGGGCGGCCCGGAATCACGACCTAGAGATCGTCGTCATCGGCATCGAGCGCGGTGAGCTGGGCGCCCAGCTCCTGCTCGACATCGAACGCCGACGGCTGCAGCGTGCGCTCGGACTCCTCGCGCTTGCGACGCCGCTCGTCGTGGTGGGCGAGCCCGGTTCCTGCCGGAATCAGACGGCCGACCACCACGTTTTCCTTCAGACCGCGCAGGTAGTCGCGCTTGCCGGTCACCGCGGCTTCGGTCAGCACGCGGGTCGTCTCCTGGAACGATGCCGCGGAGATGAACGACTCGGTGGCCAACGAGGCCTTGGTGATACCCAGCAGCAGGCGCTCGTACTTGGCCGGGAACTTCTCTTCCTGCTCGAGACGGGCGTTCTCCTCGAGCACCCGCACCAGCTCGACCTGGTCGCCCGGGATGAAGGTCGAATCGCCGGAGTCGGTGATCTCGACCTTGCGCAGCATCTGACGCACGATGACTTCGATGTGCTTGTCGTTGATGCTCACGCCCTGCAGGCGATAGACGTCCTGGATCTCGACGGTGATGTACTTGGCCAGCTCCGCTACGCCCAGCAGCCGCAGAATGTCGTGCGGGTTGCTGGGGCCGTCGGAGATGATCTCGCCCTTCTCGACCGTCTCGCCCTCGAACACCCCGATCTGACGCCATTTCGGGATCAGCATCTCCAGCGGATCGCCCTCTTCCGGCGTGATCGTCAGACGACGCTTGCCCTTGGTCTCCTTGCCGAAGCTGATCGTGCCGCTGATCTCGGCGAGGATGGAGGGCTCCTTCGGCTTGCGCGCCTCGAACAGGTCGGCAACGCGCGGCAGCCCCCCGGTGATGTCCTTGTTGCCGGACGCCTCCAGCGGGATACGCGCGATGACTTCACCCACGCCGATCTCGGTGCCGTTCTCCACCGCGACGATGGCACGGCCCGGCATCAGGTACTGCACCGGCGTGTTGGAACCCGGCAGCGTGACGTGCTGACCGTCCTCGCCCACCAGCATGATCATCGGGCGCTTGTCGCGGCCGGAGGCCGGACGTGCCGCCGACTCGATCACCTCGATGTTGGACAGGCCGGTCATTTCGTCGACCGTGCGGGTCATGGTCAGACCTTCGGTCATGTCCGTGAACTGCGCCTTGCCCTGCACCTCGGCAACGACCGGGTGGGTGTGCGGATCCCACTTGGCGACGACCTGGCCGCCTTCGACGTGATCGCCATCCTTGACCGACAGCTCGGCGCCGTAGGGCAGCTTGTAGTACTCGCGCTCACGGCCGTGGTCGTCGGCGACGGCCAGGGCACTGGAGCGGGAAACCACGATCAGCTTGCCATCGGCACGCTCGACCGACTTGATGTTGTGCAGGCGCACGCTGCCGCCGTGCTTGACCTGGACGCTGTCCACGGCGGAAGCACGCGATGCCGCGCCCCCGATGTGGAACGTACGCATGGTCAGCTGAGTACCCGGCTCACCGATCGACTGGGCGGCGATGACACCCACCGCTTCGCCGATGTTGGCCTGGTGGCCACGGGCCAGATCGCGACCGTAACAGGCCGAGCAGACGCCATGAGACGTCTCGCAACTGATCGGGCTGCGCACGATGATCTCGTCGACGCCCATGGTGTCGAGACGCTCGCACCAGGCTTCGTCGAGCAGCGTGCCGCGGGCGATCAGGACGTCCTCGGTCTGCGGATCGATGACGTCCTGTGCCACGACGCGACCCAGCACGCGCTGCGCCAGTGAGACGATGACGTCGCCGCCCTCGATCACCGGGTGCAGGGTGAGGCCCTCTTCGGTGCCGCAGTCCTCTTCGGTGATGACCAGGTCCTGCGCCACGTCGACCAGACGCCGGGTCAGGTAACCGGAGTTGGCGGTCTTGAGTGCGGTGTCCGCCAGGCCCTTACGCGCGCCGTGGGTGGAGATGAAGTACTGGAGTACGTTCAGGCCTTCACGGAAGTTGGCGGTGATCGGCGTTTCGATGATCGAGCCGTCCGGCTTGGCCATCAGGCCACGCATGCCCGCCAGCTGACGGATCTGGGCCGCGCTACCACGGGCACCGGAATCGGCCATGATGAACACGCTGTTGAACGAGTCCTGCTCGACCTGGTTGCCGTCGCGATCGGTGACGGTCTCTTTCGAGATACCGGCCATCATCGCCTTGGCCACCTTGTCGTTGGCCTTGGACCAGATGTCGATGACCTTGTTGTACTTCTCGCCCGCAGTCACCAGACCGGAGGAGAACTGATCCTCGATCTCCTTGACCTCATCTTCGGCCGCGTCGACGATCTCGGCCTTGGCATCCGGGATGACGAAGTCGTTAACGCCGATGGAGGCGCCGGACCAGGTCGCCAGACGGAAGCCGGTGTACATCAGTTGGTCGGCGAAGATGACCGCGTCCTTGAGGCCGGTGCGGCGGTAGACCTCGTTGATCAGGCCGGAGATCGCCTTCTTCTTCATCGGACGGTCGACCAGCTCGAACGGCATGCCCTTCGGCAGGATGCGGAACAGCAGCGCCCGGCCGACGGTGGTGTCCTTGATCGAGACGGTCTCGGTCAGCTCGGTGATCTCGCCATCCTTCTCGTCGGAGAGCCACTCGGTCAGGCGCACCTTGACCCGGGCGTGCAGCGACACGTTCTGGGTCGCGAAGGCGCGATCCAGCTCGTTGAGGTTGGAGAAGGCCTTGCCTTCACCCTTGGCGCCGATCCGCTCGCGGGTCATGTAGTAGAGGCCGAGCACGACGTCCTGGGACGGCACGATGATCGGCTCGCCGTTGGCCGGCGACAGCACGTTGTTGGTGGACATCATCAACGCGCGCGCCTCGAGCTGGGACTCCAGCGTCAGCGGCACGTGGACGGCCATCTGGTCGCCGTCGAAGTCGGCGTTGTAGGCGGCACAGACCAGCGGGTGCAGCTGGATCGCCTTGCCTTCAATCAGCAGCGGCTCGAACGCCTGGATGCCGAGACGGTGCAGGGTCGGTGCACGGTTGAGCAGCACCGGATGCTCGCGGATGACGTCGGCGAGGATGTCCCACACTTCCGGCAGCTCGCGCTCGACCATCTTCTTGGCGGCCTTGATCGTGGACGCCTGCCCGCTGCCCTGCAGCTTGGAGTAGATGAACGGCTTGAACAGCTCCAGCGCCATCTTCTTGGGCAGACCGCACTGATGCAGGCGCAGCGTCGGACCCACGGTGATGACCGAACGACCGGAGTAGTCGACACGCTTGCCCAGCAGGTTCTGGCGGAAACGCCCCTGCTTGCCCTTGATCATGTCGGCCAGCGACTTCAGCGGGCGCTTGTTGGAACCGGTGATGGCGCGGCCACGACGACCGTTGTCGAGCAGTGCGTCCACCGACTCCTGCAACATGCGCTTCTCGTTGCGCACGATGATGTCCGGCGCGTTGAGGTCGAGCAGCCGCTTGAGGCGGTTGTTGCGGTTGATCACGCGGCGGTACAGATCGTTGAGATCCGAGGTCGCGAAACGACCGCCGTCCAGCGGCACCAGCGGGCGCAGATCCGGCGGCAGCACCGGCAGCACTTCCATGACCATCCACGCCGGCGCATTGCCGGACTTGTAGAAGGCTTCCAGCAGCTTGAGGCGCTTGGAGAGCTTCTTGATCTTGGTCTCGGAGTTGGTCTGCGGAATCTCCTCGCGCAGCCGATCGATCTCCTCTTCCAGATCGATATCCTTGAGCAGGGCCTGCACGGCTTCGGCGCCCATGCGCGCATCGAAGTCGTCGCCGAACTCTTCCAGCGCCTCGAAGTACTGCTCGTCATTGAGCAACTGGCCGCGCTCGAGGGTGGTCATGCCCGGATCGATCACGACGAACGATTCGAAATAGAGCACGCGCTCGATGTCGCGCAGGGTCATGTCCAGGAACATGCCGATGCGTGACGGCAGCGACTTCAGAAACCAGATGTGCGCCACCGGCGAGGCCAGCTCGATGTGGCCCATGCGCTCGCGGCGAACCGCGGCCTTGGTCACTTCGACCCCACACTTCTCGCAGATGATGCCGCGATGCTTCATGCGCTTGTACTTGCCGCACAGGCACTCGTAATCCTTGACCGGCCCGAAGATCTTGGCGCAGAACAGACCGTCACGCTCAGGCTTGAACGTACGGTAGTTGATGGTCTCCGGCTTCTTGACTTCGCCGTATGACCAGGAGCGAATCATTTCCGGCGACGCGAGCGTGATCTTGATCGCGTCGAACTCGTCAGATTGCGCCTGTGACTTGAGGACTTTCACCAAATCTTTCATGGGATCGCTCCGTTGCGGAGTTGTCATGAGCGGGGCCGCGAATCACTCGCTCGCCCCGCAAACCGTCGCTATCGATCGACTGTGCCGGTCTTAGCTTTCCAATTCGATGTCGATACCCAGCGAGCGGATTTCCTTCACCAGCACATTGAAGGATTCCGGCATACCGGCCTGCATGGTGTGGTCGCCATCCACGATGCTCTTGTACATCTTGGTTCGACCCTCGACGTCATCCGACTTGACGGTGAGCATCTCCTGCAGGGTGTAGGCGGCGCCGTACGCCTCGAGTGCCCACACTTCCATCTCACCGAAGCGCTGTCCGCCGAACTGCGCCTTGCCGCCCAGCGGCTGCTGGGTGACCAGCGAGTAGGAGCCGGTGGAACGCGCGTGCATCTTGTCGTCGACCAGGTGGTTGAGCTTCAGCATGTACATGTAGCCCACGGTCACCGGACGATCGAACGACTCGCCGGTACGGCCGTCGTAGAGCGTCATCTGGCCGGAGTCCGGCAGATCGGCGAGCTTCAGCAGATGCTTGATCTCGTGCTCCTTGGCGCCGTCGAACACCGGCGTCGCGATCGGCACGCCGCCGCGCAGGTTCTTGGCCAGGGTGATGATCTCGTCATCGGTCAGGGAGTCGATGTCCTCCTGACGCGTCTCCTGGGTGTTGTAGACCTGCTTGAGGAAGCCGCGAATCTCGCTGACCTGCTGTTCGCGCGCATCACGCAGCATTCGGTCGATCTTGACGCCGAGGCCGTGGGCCGCCATGCCCAGGTGGGTCTCGAGGATCTGACCGACGTTCATGCGTGACGGTACGCCCAGCGGGTTGAGCACCACGTCGACCGGCTGGCCGTTGTCGTCGAACGGCATGTCCTCGATCGGCATGATCGCGGAGATGACACCCTTGTTACCGTGGCGACCGGCCATCTTGTCGCCCGGCTGGATGCGACGCTTCACCGCCAGGTAGACCTTGACGATCTTGAGCACGCCCGGCGCGAGGTCGTCGCCCTGGGTGAGCTTGCGCTTCTTGTCCTCGAAACGCTCGTCCATCTCCTTGCGGCGATTTTCCAGCTGCTCGTCGGCCTGGGCCAGCAGCTCGTTGAGCGTCTCGTCCTGCATCCGCAGCTTGAACCACTGCTGACGCGGCAGCTCGTCGAGATAGTCTTCGCTCAGGACATCTCCCTTCTTGAGTTTCGGACCGCCATTGACCGGCTGCCCGTCCAGCGTGCGCTGGAGACGCTCGAAAGTCGCTTCCTCGGCGATGCGATAGGTCTCCTGCAGGTCACGACGCACCTCGTCGAGCTGCTGCTGCTCTATGGAGAGCGCGCGGGAGTCCTTCTCGACGCCATCGCGGGTGAACACCTGGACGTCGATGACGGTACCGCGCATGCCGGTGGGCGCGCGCAGCGAGGTGTCCTTCACGTCGGACGCCTTCTCGCCGAAGATCGCCCGCAGCAGCTTCTCTTCCGGCGTCAGCTGGGTCTCGCCCTTGGGCGTGACCTTGCCGACCAGGATGTCGCCCGCGCCGACTTCGGCGCCGATGTAGACCACGCCAGCTTCGTCCAGCTTGCCCAGCGCCGACTCGCCGACGTTGGGGATATCCGAGGTGATCTCTTCCGCCCCCAGCTTGGTGTCGCGGGAGACGCAGGTCAGTTCCTGGATATGGATCGTGGTGAAACGATCGTCCTCGACCACGCGCTCGGAGACGAGGATGGAGTCCTCGAAGTTGTAGCCGTTCCACGGCATGAACGCGAGACGCATGTTCTGCCCCAGCGCCAGGTCACCCATGTCGACGGACGGGCCGTCGGCCAGGATGTCGCCCCGCGCCACCTTGTCGCCCGGGCGCACGATCGGGCGCTGGTTCTGACAGGTGTTCTGGTTGGAACGCACGTACTTGGTCAGGTTGTAGATGTCGACACCGGCTTCGCCACCGATGATCTCGTCTTCGTTGATCCGGACCACGACGCGCTTGGCATCGACGGAGTCGATCACGCCGCCACGACGCGCCACGGCGCAGACGCCGGAGTCACGCGCCACGAAGCGCTCCATCCCGGTACCCACCAGCGGCTTGTCGGCGCGCAGGGTCGGCACCGCCTGACGCTGCATGTTCGAGCCCATCAGGGCGCGGTTGGCGTCATCGTGCTCGAGGAACGGAATCAGCGCGGCGGCGACCGAGACCACCTGGCGCGGAGACACGTCCATCAGCGTGACCTTGTCCGGTGCCATGAAGGTGGTCTCACCCTTGTGGCGAACCTGGACCAGGTCGTCGATCAGCTTGTTGCTCTCGTCGACCGTCGCCGAAGCCTGGGCGATGATGAAGTCGCCTTCCTCGATCGCCGACAGATGCACGATCTCGTCGGTCAGCTGACGATCCACGACCTTGCGATACGGCGTCTCGAGGAAACCGTAGCTGTTGGTCTTGGAATAGGTCGCCAACGAGTTGATCAGGCCGATGTTCGGACCTTCCGGCGTTTCGATCGGACACAGGCGACCGTAGTGCGTGGCGTGAACGTCACGTACCTCGAAGCCGGCACGCTCACGGGTCAGACCACCCGGCCCGAGCGCGGAGACACGACGCTTGTGCGTCACCTCGGAGAGCGGGTTGTTCTGGTCCATGAACTGGGACAGCTGGGAGGAGCCGAAGAACTCCTTCACCGCCGCTGCCACCGGCTTGGCATTGATCAGATCCTGCGGCATCAGGCCTTCGCTCTCCGCCATGGAGAGACGCTCCTTGACCGCACGCTCGACGCGCACCAGGCCGACGCGGAACTGGTTCTCCGCCATCTCGCCGACACAGCGGATACGACGGTTGCCCAGGTGATCGATATCGTCGACTTCGCCGAAGCCGTTACGGATGTTGATCAGCTCTTTGAGGACATCGAGGATGTCCTGGTTGTCGAGCACGCCGGAACCGGTGTCGGACTCGCGACGCAGACGACGGTTGAACTTCATCCGGCCGACGCCCGACAGGTCGTAGCGGTCTTCGGTGAAGAACAGGTTGTGGAACAGCGTCTCGGCCGCTTCCTTGGTGGGCGGCTCGCCGGGACGCATCATGCGGTAGATCTCGACCAGCGCTTCCAGTGCGGAGCGCGTGGTGTCCACCTTCAGCGTATCGGAGATGAACGAGCCCGCGTCGAGATCGTTGGTGTAGAGCGTCTCCAGCTTGGTGACGCCGCCCTGCCCCAGCTTCTCGACCAGCTCCGGCGTCAGCTCGGTATTGCACTCGCAGATCAGCTCGCCGGTATTGGCATCGACCTGATCCTTGGCCAGCGTCTTGCCGAACAGGTAGTCCATCGGCACCTGCAGCCGCTCGATCCCGGCACTCTCCAACTGACGGATGTGCTTCTGGGTGATGCGGCGTCCCTCTTCGACGATGACGTTGCCGTCGGTGTCCTTGATGTCGAAGGTCGCGGTTTCACCACGCAACCGGGACGGCACCAGCTCGACGAAAATTCCGTCGCTTTCGATATGGAACGTGCTGGTATCGAAGAAGGTATCGAGGATCTCCTCGGCGCTCATGCCGAGCGCGCGCATCAGCACGGTCGCCGGCAGCTTGCGGCGACGGTCGATACGCACGAAGACGTTGTCTTTCGGATCGAACTCGAAATCCAGCCAGGAGCCGCGGTAAGGAATGATGCGCGCGGAATAAAGCAGCTTCCCGGAGGAGTGGCTCTTACCCTTGTCGTGATCGAAGAACACACCCGGCGAGCGATGGAGCTGGGAGACGATGACGCGTTCGGTACCGTTGACCACGAACGTGCCATTCTCGGTCATCAGGGGGATCTCCCCCATGTAGACTTCCTGCTCCTTGATGTCCTTGATGGCCTTGTTCGACGACTCTTTGTCGTAGATGATCAGGCGAACCTTGACACGCAGCGGTGCCGAATAGGTCACGCCACGCAGTTGGCACTCCTTGACGTCGAACGCCGGGGTACCGAAGCGGTAACTGACATACTCGAGCGCCGCATTGCCTGAAAAGCTCTCGATCGGAAATACGGACTTGAAAGCCGCATGGAGACCGGTCTCGAGACGCTCTTCCGGCGCCCGGTCCTGCTGGAGAAAGTCGTAATAGGAATCAAGCTGGATGGCCAGCAGGTAGGGCACATCCATTACTTGAGGCAGTTTGCCGAAATCCTTGCGGATGCGTTTTTTCTCAGTGTATGAGTAAGCCATCTGTATTCCCCAGCTTGTTCACCATGGGTGACCGGTGCGTGGTCGGCGCTCCCTAACGCGGGCTACCCCCGTTAGGCGCTGACGGCAAGCCTCCCAAAAGAGGGAGCTCGCCGTCGGAATTCGTCTAGTGGCTACAATCCTGTACCGGGAGGTCGACCCCGGATCAGGCGTACTAACGCCAGGCTAGCAAAAACAGAAAAAGGCCGGCAGCGGGTAGGCCCGCCACCAGCCGTGGCGCTTACGCAGCGCGTGAAGCCGTGAGCACAGAGTTACTTGAGCTCCACAGAAGCGCCAGCTTCTTCCAGCTTCTTCTTGGCTTCTTCAGCGTCGTCCTTGGACAGACCTTCCTTGATAGTCGCCGGAGCGCCGTCGACGGCACCCTTGGCTTCTTTCAGGCCCAGACCGGTGATTTCGCGGACGACCTTGATGACGTTGACTTTCTTGTCACCGGCAGCGGTCAGAACGACGGAGAACTCGGTCTGCTCTTCAGCAGCAGCTTCACCACCGCCGCCAGGACCGGCGACGACAGCAGCCGCTGCAGAGACGCCGAACTTCTCTTCCATTGCAGAAACCAGTTCCGCAACTTCCATCACGGACATTTCGGCAACGGCGTTGATGATGTCTTCTTGAGAAAGTGCCATTTTCAGATTCCTAAACTTTGCGGAGCCCCAACCGGTATCGGCCAAGCGCTCGTTGATTCAATAGTCGATCCAGTCTGCGCGGACGAGCCACCAATCAGGCTGCTTCTTCCTGCTTCTGGTCGCGAAGTGCTGCAAGCGTACGAACCAGCTTGCCGGCAGAAGCTTCCTTCATGACGGACATCAGCTTGGCGATCGCTTCATCGTATGTCGGCAGCGTTGCCAGACGGTCGATATCGGCAGCCGGGATCATCTCCCCTTCGTAAGCCAGCGCCTTGACTTCGAACTCCTTCTGCGTCTTGCCGAACTCCTTGAACAGCCGCGCGGCAGCGCCGGGGTGCTCGTAGGAGAAGGCCAGCAGCGTCGGGCCTGCGAAAGTCTCGTTCAGACACTCCCATGAAGTGCCTGACAGCGCACGGCGTGCCAGCGTGTTGCGGACAACACGAATCTGGACGCCATTCTCGCGAGCCTGTTTGCGCAGATCGGTCATTGCGCCAACGGTCACGCCGCGAGAATCGGCAACTACGACGGAAAGAGCGTCCTTAGCGGCTTCACTGACCTCGGCAACAATCGCTTTTTTGCCTTCGAGTGCTAGTGGCACAGTGGTTACTCCTTCGTGCCGGGGCGACGGCGTCGCGACCCGGTGGTTACCATCTCTTTCACCTGACAGCGGTGAAAGTCTTGGATGATGGCTGCACACCTGACTCGGCGAGCAACACCATCTGCGCAGGCCCCCTCGCGGGGCATTAAGTCAGCGACTAGCGCTGTCACCTGCGGTCTTTGACGGTGCCCCGCCCCACTCTGCCAGGACGACACGAGTCGTCGAAACAGCGCACGGGGACCGCAAAGTTATTGCCTGGTTGTCGCCGATCACGCGTAAGCGCTGTGATCGACGGTCAGACCCGGGCCCATGGTGCTGGACAGGGTCAGTTTCTTGAGATAGATGCCCTTGGACGTGCTCGGCTTGAGACGCTTGAGGTCGTTGACCAGCGCTTCGAGGTTGCCCTTGAGCGCGTCAGCGGGGAAGTCGACCTTACCGATGGAGGCATGGATGATGCCGTTCTTGTCGGTACGGAAACGGACCTGACCCGCCTTGGCGTTCTTGACCGCGGTGGCGACGTCCGGCGTCACGGTGCCGACCTTGGGGTTCGGCATCAGGCCGCGCGGGCCCAGGATCTGGCCCAACTGGCCCACGACGCGCATGGCATCCGGCGCAGCGACGACGACGTCGAAGTTCATGTTGCCTTTCTTGACGTCTTCGGCCAGATCTTCCATGCCAACGATGTCGGCACCGGCTTCCTTGGCAGCGTCGGCGGCGGCGCCTTGCGCGAACACGGCAACGCGGACGTCACGACCGGTTCCGTTCGGCAGCACGGTGGCGCCACGCACGACTTGGTCGGATTTACGCGGATCGACGCCCAGGTTGATGGAAACCTCGACGGCTTCCTTGAACTTGACCGTGGACACCTCGGAGAGCAGCGCGACGGCTTCTTCAAGGGTGTAAACCTTACCCGGCTCGACCTTCTCGCGAATCATCTGAGCGCGTTTTGTCAGCTTTGCCATGATCAGAGGCCCTCCACGTTGAGGCCCATGCTGCGGGCACTGCCAGCGATGGTACGAACAGCAGCGTCAAGACTGGCGGCCGTCAGATCCGGCTCCTTGGTCTTGGCGATCTCTTCGAGCTGTTCACGCGTCACGGTGCCGACCTTGGTCTTGTTCGGCACACCGGAACCGGACTTGATGCCCGCTGCCTTCTTCAGCAACACGGCCGCCGGCGGCGTCTTGGTGACGAAGGTGAAGCTGCGATCGCTGTAGACGGTGATCACGACCGGCGTCGGCAGGCCCGGCTCAATCTCTTGAGTCGCGGCGTTGAACGCCTTGCAGAATTCCATGATGTTGACGCCGTGCTGACCCAGCGCAGGGCCCACGGGCGGACTCGGATTGGCCTTGCCAGCTGCGACCTGCAGCTTGATGTAGGCCTGGACTTTCTTAGCCATTTTGAACTCCAGTCGGGTACGGACGCCTTGCGGCTCCCCAATTCAACCGGCACGACGACCGGCAACGATAACGCAGCACCGGATGGCGCTGCGATGAACTCAATACGACGCCGGTCAGTCCTTGACCACCTGGACGAATTCCAGCTCCACCGGCGTCGAGCGTCCGAAGATCAGCACGCTGACCTGCAGGCGACTCTTTTCGTAATTGACCTCTTCCACGACGCCGTTGAAATCGGCGAAGGGGCCATCGACGACACGAACGGTCTCGCCTGGCTCGAAGAGTGTCTTGGGGCGTGGCTTGTCGGTGCCATCCTGGACGCGGCGCAAAATCGCATCCGCTTCTTTCTGCGTGATCGCGGCGGGCTTCTCCGGCGTACCGCCGATGAATCCCATGACGCGGGGCGTCTCGTTGACCAGGTGCCAAGTCTGTTCGTTCATCTCCATCTCGACCAGCACATAGCCGGGATAGAACTTGCGCTCGCTCTTGCGGCGCTTGCCGTCACGCATCTCGACGACTTCCTCGGTCGGAACCAGGATGTCACCGAACTGATCTTCGACTTCGTAGAGCTTTACCCGTTCGATCAGCGAACGCATCACCTGCTTCTCGAAACCGGAATAGGCGTGAACGACGTACCAACGCTTGGACATGAAAACTCCTAGCCAATGATTCCGGACATCGCCCAACCCAGGACGGTATCGATAAGCCACAGCAGCAGCCCCACGACAAGAACGGCCGCCAGTACGATCAACGTCGTCTGGATGGTCTCTTGTCGGGTCGGCCAGACCACTCGCTGAATCTCACGCTTGGAACCTCGCGCCAGATCCATCAATGCCTGCCCCTTTGCCGTGGTCAACGCGATCGCGGCGGCAACACCACAGATGACGACGACGCCCAGCACGCGGTAAAGCAACGCCTGATCCGCGAACCACGCATTGCCGCCAACCGCGACTGCCAGCAGCAACACCACGACGACCCATTTGGGAGTGTCGAAGCGTGACTGCTGCACCTCGGCGTTGTGCTTCATGAAAACTCCTCAACTCAAGGCGCGATAACCGAACAAGACAAGATATCAAATACAAGCCAGCCTGGGGAAGACTGGCAGGCCAGGAGGGAATCGAACCCCCAACCTGCGGTTTTGGAGACCGCTGCTCTGCCAATTGAGCTACTGGCCTGCAACTACACTTCCGAGAAGCACCCGGAAATTAGGAGGGCGCTATGATAGCGAAGAGATGCCAGAAAAAGCAATCCCATCCGGCATTTTTCTTTTTCACCAAAAAAGCGAGCTCCTGGCTCGCTTTTCGCACATCGGCATCGATGCTTGAAATGGAGCTCATGGACGGAATTGAACCGTCGACCTCACCCTTACCAAGGGTGTGCTCTACCCCTGAGCTACATGAGCCTAAATCACTTCAACATCAAATGGAGCGGGTAGTGGGAATCGAACCCACACCATCAGCTTGGAAGGCTGAGGTTCTACCATTGAACTATACCCGCCTACCCGCTCTGACTCCGGCTTGCCGAGACAGACCGGCAAAACTTCTGCATCGAAACTGGTGGAGAGGGAAGGATTCGAACCTTCGAAGCTTTCGCGGCAGATTTACAGTCTGCTCCCTTTGGCCACTCGGGAACCTCTCCATGCCGGCGACAGATTTTACACTGCCGCTCATTGATGTCAAGCGTCTGTTTTTATTGCGATAACAGGCTCAAACATCAATTGCCTTGCGCGCAAAGCGGGGCGCATTGTGTCAAAGCGAGCCTTCGAATGCAAGCTTGAAAGCCATCTTTTCGACATCGCTCAGTTCATCCACGCCATGCGCCTTCGATTCCCCATACGCTCGCCGACGATCGCAGGGCGGATCACTTCGGCCGGATGCTTATCTCGCCCCCCGTGAGGGCCTGCTCGCCGGCTTCGGTCTTCACGATCAGGTTGCCGCTGAGGTCCACCTCGACCGCTTCGGCGATGTAGGACGTGGAGCCCTGGTGAATGCGAATGGATCGACCCGCATAGGCGTGCCGCCTGTTCCATTCAGCGCGCCAGGCGCCGAAACCCCGGCGCTCGAACTCGGGCAACATCATCAGCAGCGACTCGATCAGCGCCGCCGCGACATGATTGCGCTTGGGCGCGCGAACCACGTCGGCGAGTGCGCCCACCGACTGCCCCGCAGCCTCTCGAACGGTATCGCTCGCAGAGACGTTGAGGCCGATTCCAATGACCACTTCGCAAGGCCCTTCCACGTCTCCGGTCACCTCGAGCAGAATACCGGCAAGTTTCTGCCATTCGTCACCGACGGCAAGCAGAACGTCGTTGGGCCATTTCAGGGCAACATCGACACCCAGGTCACCGACGACATCGGCCAGAACCACCCCGACGGCAAGGCTCAGCCCCTCGAGAGCTGCCACGCCGGACTCGAACCGCCAACCCAGCGACAGGATCAGACTCTCCCCCCAGCTGGTGCTCCAGACCTTCCCTCGGCGGCCTCGCCCAGCCGTCTGGCTCTCCGCCAGGCATACCTCGCCGTGACCCGCACCATGGCGGAAGCGATCGCGCAGGAACGTGTTGGTGGAGTCGAGAACATCCTCGACGAAAAGCCGCTTGAGATGATGTCGGGTCTCGGCCGACAACCGGGAAACGATGTAGGCGCCGTCGAGCGAATCCAGCGGGTTGACCAGTCGATAGCCCCGCCCCTTGACCGCCTCCAGTGGCAGGTTCATCGCCTCCAGCTTCTTGAGCTGTTTCCAGACTGCGGTACGCGACACGCCAAGACGCTCACCCAACTGCTGGCCGGAATGATAGTTGCCATCACTGAGCAAACGAATCAGGTCACCGATACTCATCAGGATACGCCTAGCGCAAAAACCGATATTCTAGCGGACTTCGCGGCTTATCGATAACGCAGCCCGCAGCCCGCAGCCCGCAGCCCGCAGCGATCATGTGCCGGACAAAGAAAAACCCCAGCTTCTTTCGAAGCTGGGGTTTCTGAATAAGTGCCTGACGATGACCTACTCTCACATGGGGA
>NZ_CALFQK010000129.1:0-22781 GCF_937921195.1 uncultured Salinicola sp. | reverse complement strand
CATCGCGCACCGCAAACAGCGCTGCCAGCTGTCCGCCACTGGCTAGATAGATCACGCTGGTCGCCTGCGCCTGCCACTTTTCCGCCTCGGCCGCAGCGGGGTCGATGTCGATGCCGTGCTTCCTCATCAGCGCCGCGTTTCCCAGCAGCACCCGGATGCCACCGTCCAGCGTGGCGGCGACGCCGCGACCGGTCAGGCTCTGGAAGTCATGAATCACCAGGCTATCCGTGGCATCGCCGACATGCGCCATCAGGGCATCGGCCAGCGGATGCTCCGAACCGCGCTCCAGGGCGGCCACCACGGCATCGACGCGCGGTTGCTCCTGCCAGTAGCGGCTGTCGGTGACGCTTGGCTTGCCGACCGTCAGTGTTCCGGTCTTGTCGACCACCAGCGTGGTCAGGCGGCTGGCCGTCTGCAGCGCTTCCCCATCACGGACCAGAACGCCGTATTCGGCGGCCTTGCCGATACCGATCATGGTCGAGATCGGCGTCGCCAGGCCCAGCGCGCAGGGGCAGGCGATGATCAGTACGGTGGTCGCCGCCACCAGCATGTGAACGAGCTGCGGCGGCGGACCGAAATCGAGCCAGATCATCGCCGTGATCACGGCGATGATCATCACGCTGGGCACGAAGATCGCCGAGACCTTGTCCGCCAGCGCGCCGATCGGCGGTCGCGACTCCTGGGCACGGGAGACCTGGTCGACGATACGACCCAGTCGGGTGTCGTCTCCGACGTGGGTCGTGCGATAGATCAGACCGCCCTTGCCATTGACGGTACCGGCGCTGACCCGATCCCCCCGGGCCTTGCGTATCGGCGCCGGCTCGCCGGTGAGCATCGACTCGTCGATGAAGCTTTCGCCATCCTCGACGGTCCCGTCGACCGGCAGGCGCTCGCCCGGGCGCACCCGGATCCGGTCGTCGACCCGGACTTGCCCGAGCTCGATATCGCGCTCCTCTCCGTCACGGATCACCCGGGCCGTCTTGCTCTGCAGGTCGAGCAAGCGGGAGAGCGCCTGGCTGGTGCGACCGCGGGCGCGCAGTTCCAGCGTCTGGCCGATGCCGATCAGACCGACGATCATCAGCGAAGCTTCGAAATAGAGATGACGGGAAGCCTCGGGAATCGCCGTGGGCACGATCAGTACGGCCATCGAATAGAGCCATGCCGCCGCGCTGCCCAGGGCGATCAGGGTGTCCATGTTGGCCTGGTGATGGCGAAACGCCTTCCAGGCGCCGTCGAAGAAGCGGCGGCCGGCGGTTGCCAGCACGCCCAGGGTGGCGAGCCCCAGCAGTAGCCATACCCAGCGTTCGCCACCGACGAGTCGCGGGGTATGGACGAACATCGCCAGCATCATCGGCACGCCCAGCGCCAGGCTGACCGTCGATTCGATGGCATGGCGGCGGGCCTGACGGGAGGCGTTCTGCTGGCGCTTCGTGGCAGCCTCGCGCAGATCCTCGATCGGCGAGGCACCGTAGCCGGCGCTCTCGACCGCCGCGACCAGGTCGGCAGTGGTGGCCTGGCCGCTGACCTGGGCCGTCTCGCTGGCGAAGTTGACCTGGGCATGCTGCACGCCCGGCGTCCTGGACAATGCCTTCTGCACCGCGTTGACGCAGCCGGCGCAGGTCATGCCGCTGATCGACAGGCGCTGCCGTCGCCCCACCTCCGAATCCGTCTCGTCCGCCGCAGCGGATGACGTCGGGATATCGGCTTCGACGGGAGCTTCCTCGTCCGGTGGATAGCCGGCCTCGGCCAGCAGTCGGGCGATCCGCTGCCGCGACAGCGTGCTGACGACCTGGAGGCGCTTGTCGTCCGGCTCGCCGCTGATGTCGGCGTGTTCGTCCTCGGCCTGGACCGCCCTGCGCATCCGGCCCACGCAACCCTGGCAGTGCATGGCGTCGACGCGATACTGGTAGCGGCTCATGAACGTCTCCTCGCGGTTGCAGGGCAATCCCCGCCGGCCTCGGGCGCCTGCTCGATCAGTCGGCAGATGCTATGGCCGTCGGGCGTGCCGTCCGGCAGGTGCGACCACTCCCGCATCGCCCTCTCCATGCGATCCGCCAGGGCCTGGAGTTCGCGAATCCGGGCATGGATCTGCGGCAGGCGGGCGGCCAGCAGGTCGCGCACCAGTGGGCAAGGGGAGTCGCCCTGATCCGCCTGTTCCAGGATGTCGGCGATCTCCTTGAGACTGAAGCCCAGCGTCCTCGCCCGCTGGATGAAACGCAGCCGATCGAGATCGCGCTGATCGAACAGCTGATAGCCGTTGTCGGGATCGCGGCGCGGGTTGAGCAACGATTGTCGCGCGTAGTGGCGTACCGTCTCGGGGGTGACGCCTGCGGCCCGGGCTAGTTCGGTGACCTTCATCGGATATCCTCGCTGAGCCTGTCATGAACATGAGTCTAAAACCTGGGTGTTACCCATTGGTCAAGGCGTGACAGCAGGCATTCGTTTTCACTGCCGACCGGCTATAGCCGTTGGTCTTACGACCAAAGAAATGTCCAAAAGGCGATTAAAACGACCGTTTGCTAATTGACGCTAAACCACCATTCCGTCACAACGGGAAGTGACAAGTCGAGCCTTTCCCACGCGGGGAAGTGGCTTGGAAAACAACGGAATCACCGACCGCATGATAGGCAAGCAAGACGCCGCCGCGGCGGCTTCCTGGGTCCAGGGGAAACCAATCATGATCATTCGTTATCGTCGTCTATCGTTGGCCATTGCACTGGTGAGCGCCGCCGCATCGGGGCAGGCCGTGGCGGGAGCGTTCCAGCTACAGGAGCAGAGCGTCAGCGGCCAGGGGACCTCCTGGGCCGGGCGCTCCTCCAATGTGCAGGACGGTTCCATCGTCTTCGGCAACCCGGCCGGCATGTCGTTCCTCGACCGCGCCCAGGTCACCGCGGGCACCCACTATATCGATGCAAGCTCGGACATCAGCAACGACAGCGGCACCCAGCCGGCGCTCACGCCGGGCGGTGTTGCCGTGGTCGGCACCCAGGGCAGCAGCGACGGCGACATGATCCCCCACAAGGCGGTGCCGTTCGGCTACTACGTTCAGCCGATCAACGATCGCTGGAGCTTCGGCCTCGGCGTCTATGCGCCGTTCGGCCTGGTCACCGACTACAGCGACGATTTCAAGGGACGCTACTTCGGCAACTACAGCGATCTGGAGATCATCACCGCCCAGCCCACGCTGTCGTACCGCTTCAACGACAAGTTCGCCATCGGCTTCGGCGTGACCTACAACCACATCAAGGGCGAGCTGGAGAGCAAGTCGCCCAACCCGCTCAATCCGACAGCCGCCGGTGACGGCACCGTCAACGTCAAGGGTGACGACGACGCCTGGGGCTACAATATCGGCATGATCTACCGTCCGGTGGAGTCCACCACCCTGGGTCTCACCTACCGCTCCAAGGTCGAATACCACCTCACCGGCGACGTCGACGCCTCCAACGTCTTCGGCGGGGTCGGTGCGGGTGGCCCGGTATTCCTCAACGCCGACGGCGACGCCTCGCTCGACATCACCCTGCCCGAGACCATCGACTTCTCGGTGACCCACCAGCTCGACGACCGCTGGACGGTGATGGCCGGGGCGACCTACATCCGCTGGAGCCGCTTCGACCAGTTGGTAGTCGACAACGACCTGGGGCTGGATATCAACGAACAGCAGGACTACCGCGATACCTGGCAGTATGCCGCCGGTCTCGCCTACCAGCTCAACCCGGCCTGGACCCTGCGCGGCGGTATCGCCTACGACCAGTCGCCGGTCAAGGACGCCCACCGCAGCCCACGCGTGCCCACGGCGGACCGCACCCTGGTCTCGATCGGCGCCGGCTGGACGCCGATCCCCGACCTGACCATCGATGCCGCCTACAGCTACATCTGGGAAGATCGCGCCGACGTCGATCTGCAGGACGAAAACGGTAACTCCTATCAGGCCGAATACGACAACTCGCTCAACCTGTTCGGCGTGCAGGCGACCTATCGCTTCTAGGCCCTGGGTTCGTCTATCGACGCTCCCGCTCGACCACTCTGCGACCCCGGCCTTGGCCGGGGTCGTCGCGTAATGGCGGGCGTGTCGGTCTGGCGGCGCATCGACGCCAGCCTTACGGCGCCCGAATCCGGGGCGATCGTTAAGATGCACAACTGTCATCATTCGTTTCCGAACCGTTACACAATTAAAAACTTGGTCACTCATTCGCCCTCCCTGGGCGATGGAGAGGCGAGATACTAAGTGAACTCCAGGCAGACGACTCAGGCCTCCCTTTCCATCAAGGAGACTATCGATGGCCCCTTCCGTGAACTCAGATCGCGAAATCGAGACACCGGATACCGCTGGCGCACCGGCGGACTCTCCGCAGTGGGTGTCGACGCTGGTCAGGGCCATCGCCTCGGGCAAGACCGACGGCGAGACAGAAGAGACCGACGCTGCGGAGAAGCCCGAGCAGACCTCCGATACGTCGCTGAGCGCCGAGCAGATACGTGACAAGTACGATATCCCGGATTTCACCGGCGACGGCCTGATGGAGGCCGAGGTCGATGAAAAAGACGATGACGGCAACCGCAAGACGGTGGGGCAGAAGGCTGCCGAGGATTTCATCCAGGGCATCCGCGATGACGTCAAGAGCGGCAAGCTCGGTGAAGAGTCGGACGAAGCGAAGCTGGTCGACCTGATCGATGCCCAGGGGGCCACCGATCATGGCTACGATCTCTATGGCTACGTCGAGCTGATCGAGTCTGGCGGCACGACCTATCGCCAGGCACAGACGGAGCCGACACATCTCACCGGTGACGATGCCAAGGCGATCATCGACGAGGACGAACTGGCCAAGCAGATATCCGAGCTGATGCAGAAGGAGGGTATCAGCAGGCGCTATGACGATTCGCTGCAGGGGGCTATCGAAAGCGTCCCCGACGACAAGCGTGAGGCGATCAGCGACAAGGTCAACGAAGCGCTATTCGACGCCGACGGCAAGGCCAACCTCGAGTTCGAGGATTACGTCATCGCGATGAAGGAGAAGGCGGACGCGACGGAAGACGAGGCGCTCTCGGACAGGATTCAGGCTGAAGTCGACAACTATTTCGAAGCACTGCAAGCGCTGGAGCCGGATAGCTACAAGGACCGGAAGCAGGCCTTCGACCAGAACATGATGACCCATCAGCTCGACGGCTACATGGAAAATCCCGACTCGGTGGATGCGGAAAATGTCAGCACGGGGCTGCGCGACACCATTGATATCGTGCAGGGGGGCATCAACAGCGCGCTTCAGCATCTGGACAAGACCGACAAGTCCTACAACGCTTATCAAACCCTGAACCGCGATCTGGAATCGTTCAAGTCGTCACTATCCAAGTTGTCGGCGGGCGAGCACAAGAAACTCGCCGAATCCCTGCGCCTGGCGACGGAGGTCACCAACCGGCCGGGTATCAGTCAGGCGGAAAAGGACAAGCTGTTCCAGAAGATCGTCAACGACAATCTGACAGCGTTGCCAGAGGCGGAAAAAGGGACCTTCAAGAAGGTTCTCGATTCGGCCAGCTCCAGCGGCACGCTGGGTGCCATGAGCGGGATGATGAGCCTCATCAGCGGTGGCATGCAGATATCCAATGGCGGCTGGGACGAGATGACCACCGATGAGCGGGTGGGGGCCGTCCGGGACTTGGTGGGGGCGCTCAGTTTCGGCAACGATTTTGCCAAGTTCGGTTCGAATCTCATCGAGACGCTGGGCGGAAAGCGCGAGGTGCCCGGCATCGAAGGCGGCGTGCCGCGCGCCAATGCGACCGCCTGGCTTGGGCTGCTGGGCGACAACTTCCCTGACATCTGGAGATCCGGCGCCGACGTCAAGGCCGATCTCTTCGCCGAAAACATCAGTCTGCGCGTGGACAACGGGTCCCGGAGTCTCGGCAATCAAGGCATTCCACTCGACGATCTCGATGAGAACGGGCGGAGAAACTTCGACAAGCTGGCGGAAAACCTGGGCAACCAAATGATCGACACCGGCACCAGGACCTCGGGCACCGACATCGCCAAGAAGGTGGGGCGCTCGTATCTGCGCTTCATGGGGGGCGCGGGCCTGGATATCACCGGCGGCGTCATGGATCTCGTCACCGGCGTCAAGAAGCTCAAGGACGCCGATACGGCGCTGGAGAGAGCCGGCGCCGGTATTCAGATAGGGCTGGGCTCCTCGACCACCGGCATGGCGATCGCCAACACGGTCTCGATGTTCGCCCCCAGTGGCAGCAACCTTGCCGCCAACCTCGGTGGTATCGGCACCCGCGTGATGAGCGGGATCTTCATGGGGGCGCGCGTGGCTGGTCCCATCCTGGGCGTCGTCGGCACCGTCTTCGGCGTCGCCGGAACGCTGATCGCCGAAGCGATCAATCATCAGAAAATGCAGAAGCTGACCGATTCCCAGGGAGAGTTCTTCAAGGATCTCTCCGAGTACGGCGTGACCGAGGAGGATTGGGGCGACAAGCTCGAGTTCGCCCGCTACGAGTCCTACATGTACGGCGGCCGGGATTCGCCCGACGACCAGTCGATCTTCGACTACCAGTCGAAGGAGTGGCAGCACTTCCAGGATACCGAGGGCAAACACGGCAGCTCGCTCTCCCGGCTGGCGCCCCATCTGCACAAGGACGGTGACCCCGGCACCGAGAATCTGTGGGAGAAACATCTGACCGGTGGCACCACGCGGCAGACCGGCAAGGACCATGTCAGCAAGACCGACGACTGGCGCCCCTGGAGCGACACTGACCTGGAGGCCGGCGACGAAGGCCTGGGCACCGACGAGCTGCGTCGAAACTCCCGCATGGACGCGATGATGACGCTCTATGGCAAGGATTTCTTTGATGTCCATAAAGCAGAAATCGACACCGTCGCCGCCGTGTGGGACGACTGGAACGGCAGCGATGCCATCGTCAGCCGAGATGATCTTCGGGATATCGTGGCGGACGAGGGAAAGAGTCAGGAGGAGCAGGATGCTGCACAGTTCCTGCTGGACGAGAACGGCTTCTACGACGGGTTGGACTCGTTGAAACAGGGCGGAGACGGTGACGCCAAGATCAGCACCAACGATCTCGACACCTGGCTGGAAGAGCTCGGCGAGGACAGCGTGGAGGAGTATCGACAGACAGCGGCGGCCAACGATTATGGTTCCGCGTTCCTGCAGGATCACTCGGCCGAACTCCAGACGATCGCCGAGCGCTGGAATGACTGGAACGGCAAGGACGATATCGTCAGCCGGACGGATCTTCAGAAGATTGTCGACGATGGCGGCAGGAGCGATGCCGAGCATGACGCGGCGCGTTTCCTGCACGAGAACGAGGGGTTCTTCAACGCCCTGGACACCTTTCAGAAAGGCGGCAACGGCGACGGCAAGATCAGTACGAAAGATTTCGACGACTGGTTTGCCACCATTGGTGAAGGTGACCTGGATGGCTATCGTCAGGCCTCGGTCGTGGGAGATTACGACATCGATTTCTATCGTGACAACGAGGAGGCGCTGACAGTGGCGATCGACAGTTGGGACGACTGGAACGGCAAGGACGACATCGTCAGCCGCGATGATCTCGACAAGATCGTCGATGACAAGGATCGTGACGAAAGCGAACAGGAGGCGGCGACACTGCTATCCGAGGATCAGGGGCTGTTCGCGGTGCTCGATACCTTCAAGAAAAGCGATGGCAGCGACGGCAAGATCAGTACCAAGGATCTCAACGCCTGGCTCGAGACGATCGGCGTCGAGCGGCGCGCCTGAGATCGGGCAGCCACTCGACGCAAGCTGACGGACTCGCCCCCGGCCATCTGGCCGGGGGGTGTCGTTCGGGCTGCTTTTCTTCCATCCGAACCGAGGCTACCAGATCACCACCCGCTTTTCGGGCGGCAGGTAGAGATCGTCGCCGGGCGTGACATCGAAGGCGTCGTACCACGCATCCATGTTGCGCACGATGCCGTTGACGCGGAACTGCGACGGCGAGTGGGGGTCGCCCTGCACCCGATTGATCATCTCCTCTTCGCGCATCAGGCGACGCCAGACCTGGCCCCAGGCCAGGAAGAAGCGCTGGTCACCGGTGAAGCCGTCGATGACCGGCGCGGGGTTGCCATCGAGCGAGCGGTGATAGGCACCCAGGGCGATGTTGAGTCCGCCGAGATCGCCGATGTTCTCGCCCATCGTCAGCTGCGGGTCGAGCGAGTAGCCCGGCACCGGTTCGTACTGGGCGTACTGCTGCCCGAGGTGTCTGGCCAGTTCGTCGAAATGCTCGGCGTCGGTGGTCGTCCACCAGTCGGTCAGCATGCCGGTACCGTCCGACTTGCGGCCCTGATCGTCGAAACCGTGGCTCATCTCGTGGCCGATCACCGCGCCGATGCCACCGTAGTTGACCGCCGGATCGGCGTTCGGATCGAAGAAGGGCGGCTGCAGGATCGCCGCCGGAAACACGATCTCGTTGCGTGAGGGCGAATAGTAGGCATTGACGGTCTGCGGGTTCATGAACCACTCGTCCCGGTCCACCGGACCGCCGAGCTTGGCCAGATCGTCCTGCCAGTGCCACTGGCGCACGGCTCCGATATCGCCGTAAAGATCGTTTGAACTGATGTCCATCCCTGCATAGGTTTCCCATTCATCGGGATAGGCGATCTTGGCGGTGAAGGCGTCGAGCTTTTCCAGCGCCCGCTGACGGGTCCGGTCGGTCATCCAGCTCACCTGGTGTTGCAGACGATCGCGATAGGCGTCTTCGAGATTGGCGACCAGCGTCTCCATCTCGCTCTTGGCCCGGGGCGGGAAGTGCAGCATCACGTAGAGCTTGCCGGCGGCCTGCCCCAGGAAATCGTTGATCAGCGATACGCCGCGTTTCCAGCGCTCGCGCTGCTCCGGCTGGCCGGACAGACGCTTGCCGTGGAATTCGAAGTGCGCCCGGCTGAAGTCGCTCGAAAGGTAAGGACTGTTGGCGTCCAGCAATCTAAACGTCGCATAGGTCTTGAGCGTCGAGAGCGGCGTTTCGTCATAAAGCCGTGCCAGCTCGCGAATGGCGGTGTTCTCCGCCAGCACGACCTCGTCCTGACCGGCAAGTCCGCTGGCCGAGAGCCATGGCTGCCAGGGGAAACCGGAGGCATAGTCGCCGAGTCGATCCAACTGCAGTGGATTGTAGGTCAGATCGCGATCCCGCTGTTTGGCCGGTGCCCACTCGACCCTCGCCATGGCGGTCTCCATCTCGAGGATTCGATGTGCGCTCTGTCGGGGATGGGGCTGCCCGGCCAATGTGAGGAGCCTGTCGATGTAGCCGAGGTAGGCCTGGCGAATCGCGTCGAAGCGCGGATCGTCGCCGAGATAGTAGTCCCGAGTGGGCAGGATCAGCGGAATCTGCGACAGGTAGACGGCGTAGCGATCCGGCGCCTTGACGTCGATATCGATCTCTGGCGTCACGATAGCCGGCACGCCGAGGCGGCTGTCGGCGCTGAACCGGGCCAGATCCCCCTTGCTCCCGATCGCCGCCAGGCGCTCCAGGTCCGGTATCAGCGGCGTGAGGCCCTTGGCCTCGATAGCGCCCTCGTCCATCCAGGCGTGGTAGAGATCGCCCAACCGCTGCTGGGGCGAGTTCGGCGGGGTGTCGGCGCCATCGAGCTGGCGCAGAATGTCGCGCACCTGCTGTTCGGCGCGGTCGGCCAGCACGGTAAAGGCGCCGTAGTTGCTGCGGTCGGACGGAATCGAGGTGCGTGCCAGCCAGCCGCCGTTGACGTAGTGGTAGAAGTCGTCGCCAGGGGCGACGCTGGTGTCGCGGGCGCTCAGGTCGACGCCCCAGGTTCCTAGCCTGGTAGTAGTGGTGGCCGGCGCCGACGCGTGCGATGGGGCGGATGAGCTTGAGGTTGTCGAGGATGGCGATTCGCCCTGACTGCCAGCAGCAAATGGGCTTGAACCGGCGGTACCGGCGATCATCAGGAGCACGATGGCGCGGCGGATCGCCGAAGTTGATATGAAGTGTCTATCAGTCATGATGTCTCGGTAGTTCGGATGAAAAAAGCCGCTGCACGAGTCAGCGGCAATCGGTCGTTAGAACGGTTGCCCGTCAGAAAGCGTAATTGAAACGGGCGTAGACTGTGCGACCCAGTGCGTCGGCGTAGCGGGCATCATAGCCGAGCTGACCAACTTCTGGCTGGTTGGAGAACGGCGGGTCGCGGTCGAACATGTTCCGTACGCCGAGGGTGACCGTCGGGCCGGCCGTGAACGCGTACGAACCCAGTGCGTCCCAAGTCGTGTAGGAACCGACTTCACTGTGAGTAGAGGTGTCGTAGTCGTCATAACCCGTCATGTAATGATTGATGACACCGGCACCCCAATGGCCCTTGTTCCAGTTGACGGAAAGCTTGTGCTTCCAGCGGAAGACCGTGCCGTAGCCGGCGCGGTAGTGCCCGACGCGGCTGACGTAATCGCCATCTGGCGTTTCCTGGAAGTCATAGCGATCGACGTATGTGCCGGTGTAGCCCACGGTAAAGAAGCCGTAGCTTGTCGGCAGTCGATAGTTTGCCGACACGTCGACACCGTTGGTCTTGGTGGTGCCAAGGTTTTGATAGCGAACCGGAATGTAGTCGATTGACCCGTCATCGTTACGCACGATGTTGCCAGGCTCGTTGGCGATAACGTAATCGGAAGTCGGCAAGGCAACTTCGTTCTCGATCTCGATCCACCAGAAATCCAGACCCGCCGAAAAGCTCTGGAATGGCTGATAGACGAAGCCGAGTGTCCAGTTCTTGGCCTCTTCCGGTTTCAGATCTTCGTTGCCGCCCTGCTCCTCCAGGAACTGGGTGTTACAGTCGCGACTGCCAACGCCGCCGTTGGCGGGCGAGCCACCGGGGCAAAGGAGCGGGTCATTGAGGCCGCCTGGTGAGAACGTCTGCGCTGCAGGGTCGTAGAGTTCGTAGAGCGATGGGGCACGGAAGCCTTCGCTATAGGCACCACGAACCAGCAGTTGCTGGAAGGGTTGCCAGCGGAAGGAGATCTTGGGGTTGGTGGTATCGCCCACATCGCTATAGTCGTCGTAGCGCACTGCCGCCGTGACTTCGAGCCCGTCGATGATGGGTACGTTCAATTCACTGTAGATACCTTTGACATCACGACTCTCGTTGATCGAGGCATCCGGCGAGAGTCCGCCACTGGTCGCACGAGAGGCTACGTCGGGATCGGTCTCGAGCTTCAGTCGCTCGTGGCGGTAGTCGGCACCGACGGCGATGGCCGAGGAGCCGGCCCCAAACCAGTCGCCGATTTCGCGACTGAGTTTACCGTCCCAGGCGTAGACATCGTTCTGGGCGGTCCACACCAGCCCACTGGCCTCGGCATCTGCCAGGGCCTGTTGGCCGGCGGCGGTCAGCGGGTCGGTGGAGAACGGATCGATCAGTCCATTATTGAAAGCGTCTTGCAGGTCATTGTCATCGAGATAGCCGCTACGATAGTTCAGGTCTGTATCACTGCGGTTCCAGGAAACGGCGCTATCGTAGTTGAAACCGGAAAAATCGCCGGTGAAATCCAGCACCAGACGCTGGGCGTCGATAGTGTTGTCAGTCACACGGGGTCCAGCGGGAATACCGCGCCAACGTACGTCGACCGGTTGAGTTGGATCTAGCGCGGGATCGTCCGGATAGAAAGGTGTCCCGGGCTGAATGACCGGACCACCAGAAGTCGGTGATGGCGCGCTCAGCGAGGTGTTTTTATTCCGTGACCATAGGTAGGAGAGAGAGGCCGTATGGTTCTCCGCCAGCTTGGCCGAGGCTCGAGTATAAAGCGACGTGTTCTCGGTCTTCTGCTGGATTTGGCCGTACCGGCCGTAGTCATAGGTACAGGTGCCGCCACCGGTATCGACCAACCCCTCTCCGTTACAACCTTCTCCGGCAAGCGGGTTGCCTGCCACGTCGCCCTGGTAATAATTGCCAGGATAAGCGAAAGATGAAGTGCCGTTGATGCCGCTCGAAGGATCATAGATCTGGCGAATACTGCTACGGTCGGTATAGTCAACGTCATCTTGCTTGCGGTATCGCATCGATCCCATGATGTTGAAACCATCTTCTTCGAGATCGCCGTTGCCCCAGGTCGCGCTGATGTCGCCGCTATCGCCGCCACCACTATGGGTGGGTGCGTCGTAGCCGAGCTCCACGTTCCCTCCACTGAGGTTTTTCTTGGTGATGAAGTTGATGACGCCGCCGATGGCATCGGTGCCGTAGATTGCCGAGGCGCCGTCACGCAAGACCTCGACGCGCTCGATAGCGCCGAACGGAATCGAGTTGAGGTCAACGGCACTGCCGTCCAGCGAGTTATTGGCCAGTCGGCGACCGTTCAGCAGCACCAGTGTCTTGTCTGTGCCAATACCACGCAGGTTGGCAAAACTGGCTCCACCGGTGATGGCTGTGCCTGTACCGTAACCGGGCCCGTAGCTTGTGTCGTTGGCGGAAATCTGCGAGAGCAACTGGGCGGTTGAAGTAATGCCTTGCTGCCTCATCTCCTCGGCTTCGATGATCGTCACCGGGACCGCAGTTTCGGCGTCCGTTCGGGCAATTGCCGAGCCGGTCACCTCCATGCGGCCGAGATCCTGCGTCGGTGCGGCTGCGGGCGCCGCGACGGCCGCGGCAGGGGCAGCCGCCGCCGCAGCGGGTGCCGCCTCGGCAATCTCGTCGGATGCACCGGCCGGCGGGGCGACATAGTCATCGTCACTGCTCTGCGCCACGGCCAGTGGTGCCGCTGCCAGGATCAGACAGGTCGACGCGAGTAGGGATGACTTGCGCCATACGCCGGGACGCAGGATCGAGCTTCGCCACCCGAATTTCGGGCAAAGCGGGTCCGTGGGATGCTTGGCATCCCAAATTTTTTGGGTTGTCATTGTCTGGTGTTCCTTGAATAGCAGTTGTTGGTATTCGAAATTCAATAGCTATTATTTGGATGCTCTAGATTGTTGTTATGAGTGGTGCTTTTCCTCCTTTCAGGATGAGAGTGAACCCGCTGCTAGCTGAGGGCGACGGCTATTCCGGAAAGCCTAGGGCTGCGTGAGCACGGCTACTTTCTGAATGCCGGAGCGTTCCAACGCTGCCATGGCCTTGGCAACCGTGCCGTACTCCACCCCTTCATCCGCCTGAAGCTGTACGGCTTGGTCGGGGTTGTCCTCGTGAGCCTGGACCAGCGCCTGCTCCAGGTCTTCGAAGCTGTACTCTTTTTTGCCAATAAAATAAGCACCATCGGCATCGACGCTCACGACCATCGGCTCCTTGGTTTCGGGAGGCGCGACGGCCCCCGTCTTGGGCAAATTGACGTGTACGGCATTGGTCATGAGTGGGGCGGTGACGATGAAGACCACCAGTAGCACCAGCATCACATCGACCAGCGGCGTGACGTTCATCTCACTGAGCACTTCGTCATCGTCGTGACTGGAAAAAGCCATGTCTCGTTACCTTCTTATTTGCAGGTTGAGGGAGAACTCGTACATCGGGGTCAACCCATTGCCGGTGCAGGCGACGATACTTCCGGCGCGACAGGTCTGGGCGAGTGGCTTTGAAAGGCGTGCTGCTGGGCCAGGCTGTAGAAATCGTGAGCGAAGTCATCCATCAGCGAGACGTTGAGTTTCAGGCGCCGCGTAAAGTAGTTGTAAACCAGTACCGCGGGGACGGCGGCGGCGATACCGACTCCCGTCGCAATCAATGCATGACCGATAGGTCCGGCCACGGTATCCAGGCCCGCCTCGCCGGTTTCGCCGATGGTGATCAATGCCTCCATGATGCCCCACACCGTGCCGAACAGACCGATGAAAGGAGAGGTGCTGCCGATACTGGCGAGAATCGCCAGGCCGCCTTCCAGAGAGCGCCTTTCACGTTGGATCTGCTGTCTCAGCGTACGTTCGAGTCGATCGGAGCGATTGACCTTCTGGGCCAGGTCCTGATTTCTGGGCGCGATGTCTCGTCCCGTAATGACATCGAATCCGGCTCGCGCGATCGATGCCATGGTGCCGGGGCGCTTTTCGCTGATGGATTCGCCTTCTTCCATGCTCTTGGCCTCCCAGAAAGCCTTCTGGAAGCGTTTGTTCTCGACTCGGTTCCTGGCGAATTGAAGGCCCTTGATCAGCAGAATGGCCCAGGTCGCGATGGAGAATACGATCAGCGTCCACAGCACGCCGGGAACGATCATGGCGGTAATATCGTTGGATTCCATCATGGTGTTTTCCTTGCTGAAGTGTTGCGTCGTTGTTGTTTGTCAGTTGGGAAGCTGAAACGCGATTGTCTGCAGCGCCCAGCCCTTGATCGGCGTATCGCCACGTCTTGCCGGCTTGAACGTCCACCCACGAACCGTCTCGACGGCGGCTTCATCCAGTTCTCGATGCCCACTGGACTGAATGACCTGTACCTGACCCGCCGTGCCATCAGGCATGACCAATATCTTCAACTGCACGTTACCCTCGTAACCGCGGCGCAGTGCCAGCGAAGGATAGCGGGGCGGCGGGTTGCCGAGACTCTGCATGCCGGATACTGCGGGCGTGACCTCGTTGCTCGACGATGCGCTGGCACTCTGCGCCGGCTTAGAAGGCTGGCTCGGTGTCAGTGCAGGCTTCTGCGGAGCCGGCGTGGGTGCTGGCTTCGGTTGCGGCTTCGGTTGCGGCTCGGGCTGAGGTTGCGGCTCAGGCTCAGGCTCCGGCTCGGGCTCAGGCTCCGGTTCGGGTTGTGGCTCAGGCTCTGGCTGAGGTTCCGGCTCTGGTTCCGGCTCCGGTTCGGGAGACACTTCCTCTTCGGCCGGTGTGACGGCGACATCATCCACGACCGGTGCTTCCTGAACGGGCGGCGGTTCGACCGGGGGAGGCGGTGGCGGGGGCGGTGGTTGCGGCGGGGGTGCGCTGGTCAGCGAGACCGTGACTTCCGAGGCCTGGGATGCCTGATTGGGCAGAACTTCGGCCGCAATCATGGGGTGACGATTCAACGACCACCATATCAATCCGTGAATCAGCGCCGATATCGCTATCAGGACCAGCACTTCCGGTCGTGATATCGAACGTCTGTTTTTTTGCGTGAATCCCTGAGCGGGAAGCCCGTGCTCGATCGCGGTCATATTGTCTCGATTGTTCTAGTGACTGCTCTTTGGTGACTCCGCGACAGGAGCCACATTACCTTGTCCTTTTTCGCAGCAATATATGTGCCAATCAGTGCAGGCCGATAACAATGTTTTTCGGTGGGTGGTGATCGTGATATTGAAGATTTTATACAAAATCGCAGGTTGCGGTTTAGGATTGAGTAAACAATTGTTTTATGGGGGTTAGTTTCAGATATTTCTCAGGCTTTCCGTCACCTTGATTGCAGCATGACTGGTGAGGAAGGGTAGGTTGTATAACACCTGCGATGCTGCGGGGAATCGTCCTTGAGAGAGTTGTCTGGTTTCTAACAAACCGACTCTGCTGTCGTCCAGTCGTATGTCTTTTATTGCACTCGAGTAGTGCGAATTCTGGCACGTCGCACCGCTAAAAAACATACGTTTTATGAATGAAGGGATAGGAAAAACGCATGCCGATTACGGTCTTTATATTCAGCACCGAAAGGGGGTGTGTTTTCCGTAACCGATGAATAACAGCTGCAAAAACGCCCTCGATATGAGGGCGTTCATGCGTAGCGGTGATGTCGTCATACTGACTGAATATCTCGATCCGCGAGTCTTGTGCCCGCTCCTCAACCTGTCTTGTCGAGAATGACTTCGGCTTCGTCGATTAGCCTGTTCATCGTGTCATCGAGTTTGTCATAGGGAGCCGGCGTTGCAAGATCCACACCTGCGTTCTTCAATAACTGATAACCGCTTTGCGCGCCGCCCTGGGAGAGCACGTTGAGATATCTCTCTCGCCACGCCTGGGGATCTTCCTCGAGACCTTGGGCAAACACCTGTGCCGCCGTGATCGACGTGGCGTATTGATAGACGTAGAAGTCGTAGTAGAAATGCGGGATGTAAGCCCACTCGGCGTAGTCCGCTTCGTCGATGTCGGTAATGCCCTGATCGACGCCGTAGTACTTGCGCAGAATCTCGCCGTACATTTTCGTCAGGCGATCACCGGATAGCTGTTCGCCATTCTCCGCCGCGCGGTGGATGGCCAGTTCGAACTCTGCAAATTGGGCTTGGCGGAAGTAGGTGCCACGAATCGCTTCCAGTGCCTGCCCGATGTAGAAAAGCTTTTCCTCAGGCGTCTTGGCTTGCTGGATCATGCGATCGACCAGCAACTGCTCGTTGGTCGTGGACGCGACTTCGGCGGTGAAGATCGAGTAGTCCGACGTCGCGTACGGCTGAGTCTCCGCAGTCAGCATGCTATGAAGACCATGGCCCCACTCGTGAGCGTAGGTCGATACATCACCGTAACTGCCATTGAAGTTCATCAGCACGTAGGGGTGAACGTCATACGCGGATCCGTTCATGTAGGCCCCGGAGCGTTTGCCCTGACTCGGATAGGCGCTGGTCCAGGGTGAGTCGGTGGCCTGCTTGAGCAGTTCAGCGTAATGCGGCCCCAGCGGTGCCGTCGCTTCTCGGGTCAACTGACGTGCATCGTCGAGATCGAACGTTTCGTCGAGTTCCGCGAGTGGTGGGTAGATATCGTAGTAGTGCAGTTGGTCGACACCGAGAATGCGCTGACGCAGTTTGAGGTAGCGATGTAGCGTGCCCAGATGGGTGTTGGTCGAGTCGATCAGTTGCTGATAGACCGCCGGAGGAATGTCATCGCGAGATACCGCGGCGGCCATCGCGCTGTCGTAATGGCGCAGCCTCGACTCGGTGACATGCTGTTGGACCTGAGCATTGAGCAGCGAGCCGAAGGTGGAGGTGAACTGTTGCCAGGCTGGCCAGTAGGCATCGAATACCCGCTGGCGAACGTCGCGATCCTCGGATTCCCGCCAGTGGCTGTAACCGGCCGCATCGAGCCGCACGCTCTTGCCGTCGATGGTGATGGTGGGCCACTCGATATCGGAGTTCGCCAGTAGCGAATAGGGCGTCTCATGGCTCATCACCGGGCCGAGGGCTGCCAGCGCGGTTTCGGTCTGTTCGGAGAGCGTGTGGGGCGCTTCACGAATCACGTTTTCCAGAAAGCGGCGATGATCCTGAAGTTGCGGGTTGGAGAGCCAGCTCGAGAGGGTGCTTCGGTCCATCGCGATCAGCGTCGGACGCAGATAGCCGATGGCGGATTCGAACCGCGCCATCAGTTGCTCGGCCTGTCCCTGACGCTCCTGCGCCTGACCGTCACGTAGATCTTCGTCGGCCTGGAGGGATGCATAGGTCTGCACACGACTGGCGGATTTCTCCACCGAGCGAATGGCATCCAGTGCCGTGGCCAAAGCTTCCGGGCTGTCGGTCAGCGTGCTCTGGTAGTCGCCGAGGCCCCCAATGAGCTCGTCGACATCCTTCAGCGCCTGCTGCCAGTCGTCGAGCGAGGGGTAGAGGTCGGCGAGATTCCACACGCCATTCTCCGCCGAAGGTGACTTTGATGAAGGCGTCGATTGTGCCTGCGATACGCCTGAAAAAGCCAGCGATGCGCCGGCCAGCACAATGCCGAGTGTCAGCAATCTGACTGTCTTGTTGTTGTCGAGTCTGTTGAAAACCACGATGGCCTCTCGCGTCGATTGTTGTTGTTGATCGTCTTTCTTTGAGCGCTGGACGGTAACCCTAGGCCACGGCTTCGCTCTCCAGAAATGCCGCTTTCAGCAGCGCCTGGGTATAGGGTTCCCGGGGATTCGAGAAGATCGTTTCCGCCGAGCCGTGTTCGATGACCCGCCCCTCCTTCATCACCATCACGTCGTCGGAGAGCGCGCGAACCACCGACAGGTCGTGGCTGATGAACAGGTAGGTCAGGCCGTGCTTCTTCTGCAGATCCCGCAGCAGGTCGATGACCCGCACCTGGACCGAGCGGTCGAGGGCCGAGGTCGGCTCGTCGAGCAGCAGCAGCTCGGGCTTCAGGATCAGCGCGCGGGCGATGGCGATCCGCTGGCGCTGGCCGCCGGAGAACTCGTGGGGGTAGCGGTTGCGCATGGCCGGATCGAGGGCGACCTCTTCCAGCGCGGCGATGACCTCGGCCTCGCGCTGGCGGCGATTCAGCGCCGGGTGATGCACCTTGAGGCCTTCGCTGATGATGTCGCCCACCGTCATGCGCGGGGAGAGCGAACCGAAGGGGTCCTGGAACACCACCTGCAGGCGTGAACGCAGCGGACGCATGCCGGACTTGTCGAGTCCGGAGATGTCGGCTTCCTCGAAGCGGATCTCGCCCTCGGATTTCAGCAGTCGCAGCAGGGCGCGGCCGAGCGTCGATTTGCCCGAGCCGGACTCGCCGACGATGCCCAGCGTCTCGCCGCGGCGGATGGAGAGATCGATCCCGCGCACCGCCTCGAAGTACTCGCTCTTGCCGAACAGGCGCTTCTTCAGCGCGAAGCGCACCTTGATGTCCCGACCGCTCATCAGCACCGGTGCGTCTGCCGGGGCGGGCTCCTTGCGCCCACGCGGAATGGCGTCCAGCAGCATGCGGGTGTAGTCGTGCTGGGGCGCCTCGAACACGTCCAGGGTGCGGCCGCTCTCGACCACCTCGCCGTAACGCATCACCGCGACACGATCGGCGAAGTGGCGAACGATGCTCAGGTCATGGGTGATGAACAGGATCGCCATGCCGTACTCGGCCTGCAGCGACTTGAGCAGGTCGAGAATCTGCGCCTGCACGGTGACATCGAGTGCGGTGGTCGGCTCGTCGGCGATCAGCAGTTTCGGCTCGCAGGCCAGCGCCATGGCGATCATCACGCGCTGGCGCTGGCCGCCGGAGAGCTCGTAGGGGTAGCTGTCGATGCGCCGTTCCGGCTCGGGGATGCCGACCTGGTTCAGGAGCTCCAGGACGCGCTGCCGATTGGCCTGGCCCTTGAGCTGCTTGTGCCGGATCAGCACTTCACCGATCTGCTTGCCGATGCGGTGCAGCGGGTTGAGCGAGGTCATCGGCTCCTGGAAGATCATCGAGATGTCGTTGCCGCGCACGCGACGCATGCGCTTGGGTGTGACCTCCAGCAGGTTCTCGCCGTTGAAGCGGATCGCGCCGGTGGTCTCGGCGAGTTCGGGCAGCAGGCGCATGGCGGCGGTGGAGGTGACCGACTTGCCGGAGCCGGACTCGCCGACCAGCGCCATCGTCTCGCCCTCGGCAATGGCGAAGCTCACGTCCTTGACCGCCGTCACCGGCCCGGTGGGCAATTGAAACGTCACGCTGAGCTTGTCGATTTCGAGCAGAGAACTCATGAAACGGCTCCCGACGTTGTTGGAGAGTCGTACGCCGGCGAAAAATCGGCGAGCGATGGCCAGCCGAGGCGAACAGCTTCGAAGGCGCGGAGTTGATGGGGTATCAATGAGCAGCCTGAGGGGCTGTTCAACGATTGGATCTCAAATACGGGCTGGGCGAGCGCAGGCATTTTTCGGGCTCCTCAGCGTGTGCGCGGGTCGAGGGCATCACGCAACCCATCACCCAGGAAGTTGAGACAGAACAGCGTGGCGGCGAGGAAGAACGACGGCACCAGCAGCATCCACGGGGCGCTCTCCATCATGTCTACGCCCTCGGAGATCAGCACGCCCCAACTGGTCAGCGGCTCCTGCACGCCGAGCCCCAGAAACGACAGGAAGCTCTCCAGCAGGATCACCTTGGGCACGGTGAGGGTGACGTAGATGATCACCGGGCCGATGGCGTTGGGAATCAGGTGGCGGGTGACGATCTTGGTGTCGCGCACGCCCAGCGCATGGGCCGCCTCGATGAACTCGCGACGCTTCAGCGCCAGGGTCTGGCCGCGCACGATGCGGGCCATGTCGAGCCACTCCACCGCGCCGATGGCGGCGTAGATCAGGAAGATGTTGCGGCCGAACACCACCATCAACAGGATGACGAGGAACATGAAGGGCAGCGAGTACATGATGTCGACGAAGCGCATCATGTAGTTGTCGACACGGCCGCCCAGATAGCCCGAGATGGCGCCGTAGAGCACGCCGATCACCAGACTGACGAAGGAGGCGACCAGCGCCACCGACAGCGAGACGCGTCCGCCGTAGAGCACCCGGGTGAGCAGGTCGCGGCCGTTGGCATCGGTACCCAGGTAGTGGGCGCCTTCCAGCGTGGGGCCGGTGCCGAAGGCGTTCCAGTCGACCTCGGCCAGGCCCCAGGGCAGCAGCCACGGGCCGACGATGCAGACCACGATGATGGCGATCAGCAGGCCCAGGCTGGCCATGGCGGCACGGTTCTGGCTGAGGCGACGCCAGGCGTCGCGGGCCAGGCTTTCGCCCACGGGTGCCGCGACGGAGCCCGGTTCCGGAGCGCGGGGCGGATTGGGGCCGCCGGCGGGTAGCGGGGCGCCATCCCGCTGTTCGCCGCTATAGGGCTTGGATTCGGATGTCATCAGCGGCCTCCCTGTTGGTTGTCGTGGGCGTCGTTGTCATGGGTGTCGTTGTCGGGGGATTAGTCGTCATAGCGGATCTGCGGGTCGAGCGCCGAATAGAGCAGGTCGACGATCAGGTTCATCAGCACGATCAGCACGCCGTAGAAGACCACCGTGCCCATCACCAGGGTGTAGTCGCGGTTGAGCGCGCCCTGCACGAAGTAGCGGCCGATCCCGGGGATGCCGAAGATCTGCTCGATCACCACCGACCCGGTGATGATCCCGGCGATGGCCGGCCCGAGGTAGGACATCACTGGCAGCAGGGCGGGGCGAATCGCGTGGCGCCAGATCACTTCGCCCTCGTTGAGACCCTTGGCCCGCGCGGTGCGGATGAAGTGGCTGCCCAGCACCTCGATCATGCTGGCGCGCATCATCCGCGCGATATAGGCGATCTGCTGGATCGACAGCGCCACCACCGGCAGCACCAGGTTGGGCAGGGCGCCGCCGTTCCAGCCCCCGGCCGGTAGCCAGCCCAGCAGGACGCCGAACACCAGCGCGAAGATCGGCGCGATCACGAAGTTAGGGACGGCGATGCCGGTCAGCGCGGTGCCCATGACCAGGTAATCCACGGTGGAGTTGCGCTTGATCGCCGCCGCGATCCCCAGCGGCAACCCGATGATCAGCGCCAGCAGGATCGCCAGCCCGCCGATCTCCAGGCTGACCGGGAACCCCTGCATGATCAGCTCGGTGACCGAGAAGTCCTTGTACTTGAACGACGGTCCGAAATCGCCCTGGAGCAGGTTGCCCATGTAGCGCAGGTACTGCATCGGCAGCGGCTCGTCGAGATGGTAGGCGGCCATCAGGTTGGCCTCGATCTCCGGCGGCAGCTGGCGCTCGCCGTCGAACGGGCCACCCGGCGCCACCCGCATCAGGAAGAACGAGATCGTGATCACGATCAGCAGGGTGGGAATCGCCTGCAGCAGGCGCTTGAGGGTGTAGATCAGCATGCGGAGTCACCTGAGCCTGAACGTGGCGGCGTCTTCGAGAGAATCATTGCTCGCGCTCCTGGAGATAGCGCAGCGGATGAACGTCCATCGGGTTGCTCTCCCAGCCCTGGAGATCGGGTGAAACCAGGTGAACGGAGACATAGTCGTAGAGTGGCAGCAGCGCATAGTCGTCCAGCAGTCGCTGCTGGGCACGGGTCATCAACTGGCGGCGCTTCTCGGCGTCGAGTTCGCCGGTGCTCTCGGCGACGAGCGCGTCGTAGGTCGCGTCGTGGTAGCCGCTGCTCCGGCTGGCCGAGCCGTTGTCGGCGTAGGCATTGAGGAAATCGAACGGGTCGTTGATGGTTGCCACCATGCCGTAGCGCGCCACCTCGAAATTGCCTTCGCGGATGGTGGCGTAGTGGACGGCCGCCTCGGAGTTGATCAGCTCGACCTCCACGCCCAGCGGCTTCCACATCGCGGCCACCGCCACCGCGATCTTCTTGTGATCTTCCAGGGTGTTGTAGTTGAGCCTCAGGTGCAGCGGATGGTTGGGTCCGTAGCCCGCTTCCTGCATCAGCTCCCTGGCGCGTGCCATGCGCTGGTCCATCGGCATGTCGGCGAAATCCAGCTCGCCCTGCGGCGCGTTGTCGGTGTTGCGCGGCACGTACCAGAACGAGGGGGTCTGGCCCTGGCCGAGGATCTGGTCGGTGATGACGTCGCGCCGGACGGCCAGGTTGAGGGCTTCGCGAACGTGTTTATCCGCCAGCGGCTGGCCGTCGTGAAGATTGAACATGTAGAAGTATTCCGCCGTCAGCGGGCCGACTCTCAGCGCGTCGCCGAGGTTCTCCCGCGCCCAGGCAAAGCGTGACGACGGCACGCTGGAGTAGGCGATGTCCATCTCGCCGGTGCGGAAACGGTTGAGGGCCGAGCCGGCATCGTCGATGGGATAGAAGGTGACCTTGTCCACGGCGACGCTGTCGGCGGCATGGAAATGGGAGTTCTTCTCCACCACGATGCGCGACTGCGGCTGCCACTCACTCAGGGTGAAGGCGCCGCTGGAAACGGTGTTGCCCGGCTGCACCCAGCCCGCGGCGTCGGCGATGGCATGTTCGGGAAGCGGCGCCGCTTCGGTCATCGCCAGCGCCTGCAGGAACCAGGCGGTGGGCTGGGTCAATCGGATGCGCAGCGTATGCGAATCGACGGCTTCGACCCCGAGGGCATCGGCGCTCTTGTCACCGGCATTGATCGCTCGGGCGTTGACGATGGGGTAGTAGAGATTGGCGTTCTGGTTGGCGATCGCCGGATCGAGCACGCGACGCAGGGCGAAGACGGCGTCCTCGGCAGTTATCGGCTCGCCGTCGGACCACTCGGCGTCGCTCCCCACACACGTACACGTAAAGTACAGCCGTACACGCGAACTCTACGGCTCTCTATAC
>NZ_CALFQK010000128.1:0-8574 GCF_937921195.1 uncultured Salinicola sp. | reverse complement strand
TGCCGATGGCGCCCGAGAGTGGCGGCAGGCCGATCACCGTGACCGCGCCGACGAAGTAGAACAGCCCCAGCAGGGCCGGTTGGGTTACACCGCGGCCGGGAACGATCCGCGCGCCGGCCTTGCCGCGCTGCTCGCCGATCGCGTCGGCTAGCAGGAACAGCCCGCCGCTGACCAGGGTGGTGTGGATCATGTAGTAGAGCAGGGCGGCGAGAGGCGCTTCGCGATTCATGCTGACCCCGACCAGCAGGGTGCCGACGGAAATCAGGATCAGATAGGCCACCTGATTGCGCAGGTCGCGGGCCGACAGGACGCCCAGGCCACCGAGTGCGAGTGTCGCCAACGCGAACCACCACAGCCAGGGCTGAACGAAGTTGGCCAGCTCGCCGGCACCGCCGCCGAAGATCAGCGTGTAGACCCGCAGGATGGCGTAGATCCCCACCTTGGTCATGATCGCGAACAGCGCCGCCACCGGCGCCGGGGCACTGCTGTAGGCCCGCGGCAGCCAGAAGTAGAGCGGCAGGATCGCGGCCTTGAGACCGAACACCACCAGCAGCAGGAAGGCGCCCGCCTTGATCAGGCCGAGCTGGTCGGGATCGAGCGCGGCGACCTTCTGCGACATGTCCGCCATGTTGAGCGTCCCGGTGGTGCCGTAGAGCACGCCGAGAGCGATCAGGAACATCGCCGAGCCTGCCAGGTTCAGCGCCACGTAGTGGAAGCCGGCCTGGGTGCGGTCCTTGCCGCCGCCATGCATCAGCAGCGAGTAGGAGGCGATCAGCAGCACTTCGAAGAACACGAACAGGTTGAAGATGTCCCCGGTCAGGAAGGCCCCGTTGATCCCCATCAGCTGCAGCTGGAACAGGCCGTGGAAGTTGCTGCCCTTGCGGTCGTCGCCGGCGCAGGCATAGGCGACGCTGCCTAGGGCCAGAAAGGCGGTCAGGCAGACCATCAGCGCCGAGAGTCGATCGAGCACCAGCACGATACCGAAGGGCGGCTGCCAGTCGCCCAGCGCGTAGTAGGTGATCTCGCCGCTGTCGCTCTGGATCACCAGCGCGGCGCTGATCACCAGCAGTGCCGCCGTGCTGGTCAAGGCGATCGCCCGGCGAGGCAGCAAGATCGAGTCTCGCTTGACCAGCATCGCGAGCCCGCTCAACAGCGGCAGGAGGATCGGAAGCACGATCAGGTGATGCATCATGACTTCTCCTCCTTCGGCTCTTCGCCGCGCTGGTCGTTGACCTGGTCGCTGCCCTGGTCGCCGCGCACGCGCATCGCCAGGATCACCGAGAACGCCGTCATGGCGAAGCCGATCACGATGGCGGTCAGGACCAGGGCCTGGGGGAGCGGATCGGCGTAGTCATTGACGCCGTCGCGGATGACCGCCGCGCCGTTGGTGGTGAGCCCGCCGGTGGAGAACAGGAACAGGTTGACCGCGTAGGAGAGCAGGGTCAGTCCCACGACCACGGGGAAGGTGCGGCCCCGCAGTGCCAGGTAGAGACCGCTGGCGGCCAGGAAACCGGTTACGGTGGCGTAGAGCGCTTCCATCAGACGGTCTCCTTTTCGTTCTCTTTGCTGGGCCGGTGTCGCGTGGTCAGTTTGCCCAGGTTGGCCAGAATCATCAGTGTGGCGCCGACGACCGTCAGGTAGACCCCGAGATCGAACAGCATCGCTGTGGCCAGCTCGATCTCGCCGATGTAAGGGATCGAGAAATGGCCGAAGGCGGAGGTCAGGAAGTTGTGGCCGAACAGCCAACTGCCGAGGCCGGTCAGGGTGGCGATGGCGACGCCCGTCACCGCGATCGGCTGGTACTGGAAGGAGAGGCGCTGCTGGGCCCAGTCCACGCCCCGGGCGATGTAGAGGAGGATCAGTGCCACCGCCGTCACCAGGCCGGCGATGAAGCCGCCGCCGGGTTCGTTGTGGCCCCGCAGGAAGATGAATACCGACACCAGCAGCGCCAGCGGCAGCAGGCTTTGCGACACGGTCGCCAGCAGCATGGGGTGCAGATCCCGGGACCAGGGGCGGCCTTCGCTGTCGCTCGATGGCATGAACAGGCGCAGGCGATTGAGCAGCTTGTAGATGCCGATGGCGGCGATGCAGAGCACGGTGATCTCGCCCAGCGTATCGAATCCGCGGAAGTCGACCAGGATGACGTTGACCACGTTGTGCCCGCCACCGCCGCTGACGCTGTTGTCGAGAAAGAAGCCGGAGATGCTGTCCAGCGGCCGGGTCAACAGGGCGTAGTTGAGACTCGCCACCACGCCACCGAAACCGGCCGCCAGCAGCACGTCCCTCACCACGCGCGCGCCGCTGGACTCCTTGGGCGTGCGCTGGGGCAGGAAGAACAGCGCCAGCATCAGCAGAATGACGGTCACCACCTCGACCGCCAGCTGCGTCAGCGCCAGGTCCGGTGCCGAGAAGCGGGCGAATGCCAGCGATACCATCAGCCCCACCACCGACAGCATCATCAGCGAGACCAGCCGGCGGCGGTGGAGAACGGCGGTCCCCAGGCCCGCCAGGATGGTGATGCCGGCGCCGGCGAGCAGCAGGCCGTCGAGCGGCTGCGGCTGGCGCGAGCCCTGCAGCTGATCGAGATCCAGCAGTCCGCTGCCGGTGAGGAACAGCACCGCCACGATCAGCCACAGCATGTAGCGCTGCAGCGAGCCGTTCTCGAGCCGGTCGATGGTGACCTGGGTCCACTGCAGCAGGCGCCGCACGCTGTGCTCGAAGATCATCAGCGCGTTGCGCTGGGGGAACTGGCGCTGAAAGCTGAACAGGTTGCGGCGCACGGCATAGATGCCGACACCGCCGGCCAGCGCGATGGCGCTCATCAGCAGCGGCAGGTTGAAGCCGTGCCAGATCGACAGATGAAGCTCCGGCCTCGGCGCCAGGATCGTGACCCGGGCGGCGGCATCGAGCAGCCCGGAAACCATCACCGCCGGTATCAGCCCGATGACGATGCACAGGCCGACCAGTATCAGCATGGGCAGGCGCATCCAAAACGGTGCTTCATGCGGCGTCTTGGGAAGCTCCTTCGCCTCCGGGCCGAAGAACACATTCCGAATCAGACGCAGCGAATAGGCCACCGAGAGCACGCTGCCGAGCGTCGCCAGGACCGGGATCAGCCAGGCCAGGCCGCCCAGCAGGCCGCTCTCCAGGGTCTCGGTCAGCATCATCTCCTTGGAGATGAAGCCGTTGAGCAGGGGCACGCCCGCCATCGAGGCTGCGGCCAGGCCCGCCAGCGCCGCCGTCATCGGCATGCTGCGGCGCAGCCCGCTCAGCTTGCGGATGTCCCGCGTGCCGGTCTCGTGATCGATGATCCCGGAGGACATGAACAGCGCCGCCTTGAACGTGGCGTGGTTGATGATGTGGAAGAGCCCCGCCACCACGGCCAGCTTGCTGTCCAGCCCGAACAGCATGGTGATCAGGCCCAGGTGGCTCACGGTGGAGAACGCCAGCACGCCCTTGAGGTCGTACTTGAGCAGGGCGAAATAGGCGGCGTAGATCATCGTCACCAGCCCGGTGAGGGTGACGATGTAGAGCCATAGCTGGGAACCGGCCAGCGCCGGGTGCAGGCGGGCGAGCAGGAAGACGCCCGCCTTGACCATGGTGGCGGAGTGCAGGAACGCCGAAACCGGTGTCGGTGCGGCCATCGCATGCGGAAGCCAGAAGTGGAAAGGGAACTGCGCCGACTTGGTGAACGCGCCGAGCAGCACCAGCAGCAGCGCCGGCAGATAGCGCGGGTCGGCCTGGATCAGCTCGCGGCTGTCGAGCACCGTCTGCATGTCGTAGGTGCCGACGATATGGCCGATCAGCAGGAAGCCGGCCAGCATCGCCAACCCGCCCATGCCGGTGACCGCCAGTGCCATGCGCGCGCCGCGACGTGCCTCGCTCTGCTGATACCAGTAGCCGATCAGCAAGAACGACGACAGGCTGGTCAACTCCCAGAACACCCACAGCAACAACAGGTTGTCGGCCATCACGATGCCGATCATGGAGGTCATGAACAGCATCAGGTAGGCGTAGAAGCGCGGCATGCTGTCTTCGGGCGCCAAGTAGTAGCGGGCGTAGAGAATGATCAGCAGCCCGATACCCAGAATCAACAGCAGGAACAGCAGCGAGAGGCCGTCGAGCCGGAATGCCAGATCGAGGCCCAGTTGCGGCACCCAGCTCATGCTGGAGTGGTAGACCTCGCCCGCCACCACGCCCGGGGCATGGGCGATCACGATGCCCAGCGCGATCGCGGGAAGCAGGGCGGTGGACCAGGCATTGAGGTTGCGTTGCCGGTTACTGCTCAGCAACGGTACGAGGCTGCCCAGTAGCGGCAGCAGAACGATCAGCGGCAGTGACATGAAGTTGTCGCTCTATTCTTGGATCAGGGAGGCCCGTTTCTCGATCTGCCTCATGGCGGCAGCCGGTCGGCTCGAGCTTCGGTTCGCGCCGTCGCGATCGATCCGCGACCCCATCTCGCCTCAGTGTAAGCGATGTTGCCAGTCACACGAGGCGTGCGTCTTGGGGCGTGGTCGACGTCGGGGCGATGATGGCCTTTCTCCGCGCAAGACGAAGCGGTAGCCGTCTACGGACAAGTGGCGATGGCGATACCCATGATGCCATGGGGTAGCTGTCGCCGGATCAGAGGCGCTGGGGCGGATCGGTCAGGTAAGGACGACGAACGCCGCGAGGTGCCAGCATCCAGGCGGGGGTCTGGCTCCGAAGTGCGATCGTGCCAGCAATGGATGGCAGAGTCTGGGCACCGATACGAGTCGGGGCACCAATACGACAGGTCGCGCATGTCAGCGAAAGCTGGCTAGGCATGTGGCCCGGCATGGTGTCTCTCCTCCCTTCAGTAAACGCCTGGTCATGGTTCGCTGAGCGCGAAATTATTGAAAGTATTAATAAATTATGGAAACCGAATGGTGGCGTTGGTCCGACTTTACCACGCCGATATACACCTAGCCATAGGTTGCGATGGATGGCGGCTGCCCCGGCGCGGGTCGCTACCCCGGACGACGGGATACGCTACACTGCGGTGCAATCCGCCAGCGCAACCGCGTCGGCATCCAGCCTCTCCTGGAACCACCTCAGCATAAGGATGTGCCCCCGTGAAGCGTTCACTACCGCTCAAGGCCCCCGCCACACTCTCGCTCTGCCTCTCACTGGCGCTACTGGGATGCCAGAGCGTCGCCGATACCCATACCGCGTCGAAAAGTCGCGCCGGCGAAACGATCTCCTCCACCGCTCCCCGGGAGACGACGTCCAGCGCGTCCGACGCCCGGACGGCGACCGAGGAGACTACTGCAGATTCCAGCGCTGCCGCGGATGCCGGGATCGCGCAGGATCCGGCCGGATTCGATGCCTGGGTCGATGAGTTCCGGCAGCGGGCGGCCGCCGAAGGCATCGATCAGGCGACGCTGGCGCAAGCGTTCGATCGGGTCAGTTACCAGCCCCGCATTCTCGAGTACGACCGCTCCCAGCCCGAGTTCACCCGCCAGATCTGGAGCTATCTCGACAGCGCCGTCTCGGCGTCGCGCGTCTCCAATGGTCGCGAGCGCCTTGCCGCCAACCGGGCCACGGTGGAGGAGGTCACCCGGCAATATGGCGTCCCCGGGGAGATCATCGTTGCCATCTGGGGGATCGAGAGCAACTACGGCAGCAACTTCGGCGACTTCGAAACCATCGATGCGCTCTCGACGCTGGGCTTCGACGGCCGCCGTCAGTCGTTTGCGCGTGGCGAGCTGATGGCCGCGCTCAAGATACTGCAGAACGGCGATATCGACCGGGATCACATGCGGGGCTCCTGGGCCGGGGCGATGGGTCATACCCAGTTCATCCCGAGCAGCTTTCTGGCCTACGCGGTTGACGAGGACGGCGATGGCCGCCGGGATATCTGGGGCAGCATTCCCGACGTGATGGGCTCGACGGCCAACTACCTGGATGCTTCCGGCTGGCAGCGCGGACAACCCTGGGGCGTCGAGGTCACTTTGCCGGACGGCTTCGATTACTCCCAGACCGAGCTGTCGGTGCGCCACGCGACCCAGGCATGGCAGGCGCAGGGCGTGAAGCGTCTCGACGGCCAGCCTCTGCCCAACTTCGACCAGGCCTCGGTGATCGCCCCCGCGGGGGCCCGGGGGCCGGCGTTTCTGGTCGGCCACAACTTCCGCGTGATCATGCGCTACAACGCCTCGACCAGCTACGCGCTGGCCGTCGCCACGCTGTCGGACCGGCTGGCCGGACGACCGGGAATCCAGGGCGAGTGGCCACGGGACGAGCCGGCGCTATCGCGTGATCGCATCCGTCGCATGCAGCAGGGCCTCAACGACCACGGTTTCGATGTCGGCACACCGGATGGCCTGGTCGGCCCCAACACCCGCGCCGGACTGCGGGCCTACCAGCGCAGCATTGGCGTCACTCCCGACGGCTATCCGACCCAGTCCCTGATCCAGCGGCTGACCAACGGCTGACCCCACCTCGACGCGATGCGGGAACCTTCCCGCATCGCGCATCCGCCGGTTGCCATCCTCTCCTCGACGGATCGCCACCGCGCGTCGCTTCCCTATCGCCCAGCCTCGGAATTGGCACCGTTTTGACCGCCATTCCCGGCCATGCCCGGCCTCCGGTGACTGGCAGACTATGGCCGCGAATCTTCAGCGGCGGTCAGCGACTCCTGGCGGACTGCCCCGAACCATCGAGGAAGTCATGGGCGTCCAACGTTTCATAGCCAGTAACAGCCGCGAGGCCATGCGTCAGGTGAGGTCGGCACTGGGGGATGAGGTGCTGATCCTCTCCAACCGTGCGGTCGAAGGGGGTGTCGAAATCATCGCCATGCCGGAGCAGGCGCATGAGCAGGCGCTGGCCGGTCTCGACCCGTCGGCGGCGCAGGCGAGTCCCGCGGCGGCGGCCATGCCGGAGCCCGCCGCCACGCCCACGGTGGAGACGCTCGAGGCGCTCAACCGCCGCTTGCTGGATGACGTGCGTGCGCTGCTGCATGACAACGCCGCTTCCTCGCGGGCCGGTTCGCCATCGCTGACGGCCTCGTTGCATCGCCGCCTGATCCAGGCGGGGTTCAGCGCATCGCTGGCCGACGATCTCCTTCAGGATCCGCCGGAAGAGCTGCGCGACGAGCCCCCCGAATCTCCCGCCGTGGAGGCCTGGCTGCTGCGCCAGCTGCGCTCGCGGCTGACATGGCTGGAGGACGAGGACGCGCTGTTCGCCGATGGCGGAGTGTTCGCGCTGGTCGGTCCCACCGGTGTCGGCAAGACCACCACCACGGCGAAACTGGCCTCTCGCTACGTGATGCGCCACGGGCCCAAGGAGGTGGCACTGGTGACCACGGACAGCTATCGAATCGGCGCCGCGGAGCAGTTGCGAATCTACGCCAGGCTGCTGGGCACCGAGGTTCACGCGCTCGAGGAGGATGGCGATCTGGGGGAGCTGGTCGCCAGACTGACGCAACCGCGTCGCGCCTTGCTGTCACGCAGCGCGGGGAAGAAATTGACGGTGATCGATACCGTCGGCATGAGTCAGCGCGACCAGCGGTTGGTGGGGGAGATCGCACGCCTGGCCGAAGGGCCCGCACCGGCGAGACGCGTGCTCGTGCTCAACGCCGCCAGCCACGGCGATACCCTGGCGCAGGTCATCGAAGCCTGGCAGCAGGCGTCGCTGGATGCCGGGGAGCCGCTGTGGGGCTGCATCCTGACCAAGCTCGACGAAGCGGCGCGCCTGGGCAGCGTGCTCGATGTGGTCATGCGCCATCGTCTCAAGCTCTGCTATGTGTCCCGGGGGCAGCGCGTGCCGGAAGATCTCGAGCGGGTGGAGGCCGACGCGCTGCTCACCGAAGCGCTGTCGCTGGCGGGAAATTCGCCCTTCGACGAGCTTCGGGAAACGGAAGCGCTACCCCTGCCGCGGGCCCGCCAGCAGGCGCTCTCCCGCGGTGTGCTGCGCCAGGGCGGCGCGCTGGAGACGACACTCGGCACCTTGAGACAGCACAATCTGGGCATGGCGCTGCTCGAACAGGTCTGGCATCGCGCCAATCGCGTCGGGGCCGCCTCCGGCGATTTCGCGCGACTCATGGACGACATGACGCAGCAGCGGCTGGTGGCCTCCAGCCGCACCTCCCATGCGCTGTACTGGTCCAAGAGTGGCAATGTCAGCGGTGTCGACCGGGCGATGCCGCTGGTCTCGCTGGACCATCACGGCATGCCGCAGCCGCTGGCCTGGCCACGCCATCGGCTGCCGGCCGGCCAGCGCGGGCAGCTGGAGTGGGCGCGACCGCTCGGCGTCGGCTGGCACCTGTTCGCGCAGCTGCCGGATGTCCCGGAGCTGGAAGGTCTCGATAGCCAGGGGCAGGGCTGGTTGGCGTCGGTCACGGGAAATCGCCGCCTGCGTCACGCTGGCGAATGGCTGGCGCTATCGCAGGCGATGGCGTTGGGCGAAAGCGTCGGCAAGTGGACGGTGCGTCACCAGGGCCGCGCGGCGGATCTCCATGTGACGCGACTGGAGACGAGCATCAGCCAGCGCCGGCAGGATCATCACGCTCTGCCGGTCGTCGCCTGGCATGGAGAAGTTCGCGACCGCGACGACGGC
>NZ_CALFQK010000127.1:0-62686 GCF_937921195.1 uncultured Salinicola sp. | reverse complement strand
TCGGCGAGGATCTCGGTGGGCGCCATCACCGCCGCCTGGCAGTCGCCGGCAATGGCGTTCAGTACCGCCATGGCGGCGACCACGGTCTTGCCCGAGCCGACATCGCCCTGCACCAGCCTCAGCATCGGTACCTCCCGCTCCAGGTCGCGTCCGATCTCCTCCAGCACGCGGCGCTGCGCCTGGGTCAGCGAGAACGGTAGCTGGGTCAGGAAGCGCGCCTGCAGATTGCTGGCGGCGGCGAGCCGGGGGGCACCATCGGCCTGAATCCGCAGGCGGACCTGGCGCAGGCTCAACTGATGGGCCAGCAGCTCTTCCAGGGCCAGTCGTCGCTGGGCGGGGTGACGGCCGTCGGCCAGACGCTCCTGGGGGGCATCGGGCGGTGGCTCGTGGAGATAGCGCAGCGATTCGATCAGCCCCGGCAGGCGAAAACGCCCGCGCAGCGGTTCGGGAATCCACTCCGGCAGGCTCTCGGGGGCTGCCGCCAGTCGCTTCAGCGCCTGCTGGATCAGGGCGCGCAGGCGCGGTTGTGCCAGACCCTCGGTGGCGGGATAGATCGGCGTCAGGTGTTCGTCCACCGGCGTGGCGTCGGACTGGATCAGGCGATATTCCGGATGATAGATCTCGAGCCCGGTGCTGCCGGCGCGGGCTTCGCCGAAGCAGCGCACCTGCACGCCCTTGACGAACTGCTGCTGCTGGGCCGGCGAGAAGTGGAAGAAGCGCAGGCTGAGAATGCCGGAGCCATCCTTGAGCCGGACCAGCAGGCTGCGGCGACGGCCGCGGACGACCTCGGCGGCGCTCACCTCGCCCTCCACCACCGCCTCGGTGCCGGCGCGCAGGGTGCCGATGGGGGTGATCCGGGTACGATCCTGGTAGCGCAGCGGCAGATGGAACAGCAGGTCGGCGACCTGCTCGATGCCCAGCCTGGCCAGTTTCCCGGCCAGCGCCTCGCCGACGCCGGAGAGGTCGGTGACGGGTTCGTCGAGGCTCATGCGGCCTCGACGTCGCTGCCCTGGATTTTATCGATCGCCTGGATCAGGGCATCGATCGCCTTGGGTCGCGGGAAGCTGGCACGCCACGCCAGTGCGACACTGCGCGTCGGGACGTCGCCCTTGAACGGGCGGCTCTCCAGCAGCCCGCCTTCGTAATGACCGGTGCCGATCGCCAACTTGGGCAGCACCGTGATGCCAAGCCCGGAAGCGACCATGTGGCGAATGGTCTCCAGCGAGCCGCCCTCGGCAATCAGGGTGTTCGAGGGATTGTTGAGCTGCGCGCTGATCGCCGGGCACGCCTCCAGAATCTGGTCGCGGAAACAGTGGCCCTCGCCGAGCAGCAGCAGGCGTTCGGTGAGCAGGTCCTCCTTGTCGATCGCCGCCTTCTCCGTCCACGGATGGCCGGCCGGCAGCAGCACCTCGAACGGCTCCTCGTAGAGCGTCTTGGTGACCACGTCGGGCTCGTTGAAGGGTAGCGCCACGAAGATCGCATCGAGCTCGCCGTTGCGCAGCTTGCGCCGCAGCACGCCGGTGAAACTCTCCTCGATATAGAGCGGCATCTGCGGCGCGATGCGCGACAGCGCCGGGATCAGGTGCGGGAACAGGTAAGGGCCGATGGTATAGATGGCGCCGATTCGCAGCGGGCTGATCAACTGGTCCTTGCCCTCGGTGGCCATCTCCCGGATCAATGTCGCCTGCTCCAGCACGCGGTGGGCCTGTTCGACGATTCGCTCGCCCAGCGGGGTGACCTGAACGGTGGATTTGGAGCGCTCGAACAGGGCGATGCCGAGTTCGTCCTCGAGTTTCTTGACGGCCACCGACAGCGTTGGCTGAGAGACGAAGCAGCGTTCGGCGGCGCGGCCGAAATGGCGCTCCTGGGCCAAGGTTACGATGTAGCGGAGTTCTGTTAGAGTCATTGGCTGGGACCGAAAGGCTCCCTGTCAGCGCGATTTGGCAAGTGAACAGCGGTACGCAATTCTCGTGGTCACGCTCGTGCGTGCGCGTCCTCAGGGACGAATCATCAAGGACGTTTTACCAAGAGGCTAGGGAAAGGTGAAGAAAACAACGCTAATTCTCGGCTGTGGCGATATTGGCACTCAGCTCGGGAAGCAGTTGATCGACGCCGGTCATCGCGTGATCGGCGCGCGGCGCAATGTCGGGGCGCTGGACGGAACCGGTATCGAGGCGGTGGCGCTGGACGTCACCGACGAAGCGGCGCTGGCGGCGCTGCCGGATGCCGACATCATCGTCTACGCCGTCACCGCGGACCGGTTCGAGGAGTCGGCCTACGAGACGGCGTATCCGACGGGCCTGAAAGCGGTCCTCGAAACCTTCGGGGCCCGGGAGAACAAGCCGGAGCGGGTACTCTTCGTCTCCTCGACCAGCGTCTATGCCCAGCAGGGTGGCGAGGAGGTCGACGAGAGCTCGGAAACCGATCCGCACGGTTTCTCCGGCACGCTGATGCGCGAGGCCGAGCAGGCACTGCTCGCGCACGATCTGCCCGGCACGGCGGTGCGTTTCTCGGGCATCTACGGCCCGGGGCGCGATCGCCTGATTCGCCAGGTGAGCGAAGGCCGGATCGCGGCCTCGAACCCGCCGATGTACTCCAACCGTATCCATCGCGACGACTGTGCAGGGGTCATCGCGCACCTGATTCAACTGTCGTTGGAGGGCAAGCCGCTGGAGCCTGTCTATCTGGCCAGCGACTGCGACTCGGCGCCGCTGCACGAAGTGATGGCCTGGATCGCCAAGCGGCTCAAGGTCGAGACGCCGGACGTGATCCAGTCGCCGTTGCGGCGTCGCTCGAGCAAGCGCTGCAACAACCGGCGTCTGCTCGATTCCGGTTACACGTTCCGCTATCCCACCTTCCGCGAAGGTTACGAAGACGTGCTCCAGCAGGGCGGCTTTCTGTCGGCCAAGGAAAAAGCCTGACGATCATTCGCGATCCGGCATGACGCTTTGGCGACAATTTCGTGTCCACTCGATGACACGTTTTCTCAACCCACTGAAATATTTGATAAAGCGCCTTCGGGCGCTTTTTTGATTGCCCGCGCTGCCGCCCGACCTGTCATCGTTTCTTAATTGTCTAGATAAATAACCGTCACACGACGTCGCCAGACTGTGTTCAACATTCTGGGCCAGGGGGTCATGATCCGACTCGCGGCCCGACACTTTCCGGGACGAATCGCATGACTGCCATCGTTAGCGTCGAACGGCTCGACAAATCCTTCGGTCCCCATGCGGCCCTGCGCGAGATCGGTTTCGAGATCCATGCCGGCGAGCTGGTCACCCTGATCGGACCGTCGGGATCGGGCAAGTCGACCCTGTTGCGCCACCTCATCGGATTGACCCGCGCCGACCGCCGGTCGCACAGCCATGTTCGGGTGCTGGATCGCGACGTCCAGCACGGCGGGCGTCTGCTCGGCGCCAGCCGCGAACAGCGCCGCCGCTGCGGCTACATCTTCCAGCAGTTCAACCTCGCCGGTCGGTTGAGCGTCATGACCAATGTATTGATCGGTCACCTCGGCGCGATGCCGCGCTGGCGGGCGCTGACCGGGCGCTTCACCCAGCAGGAGCGGGATCTGGCGCTACGGGCGCTGGAGCGCGTCGGCATCGTCGGACTGGCCCATCAGCGCGCCAACACGCTGTCGGGCGGCCAGATGCAGCGCGTCGCCATCGCCCGGGCGCTGGTGCAGGAGGCGGAAGTGATCTTCGCCGACGAGCCGATCGCCTCCCTCGATCCGCGCAGTGCCCGCGAGGTGATGGAGATCCTGCAGCGGATCAATCGCGAGGATGGCCGCACCATCGTCGTCACCCTGCATCAGGTCGACGTTGCCCGCCGCTACTGCCGCCGCGCCATCGCACTGAAGCAGGGCCGCCTCTACTACGACGGGCCGATCGCGGGTCTCACCGACGCTCGCCTGCAGGCGCTCTACGAGAACGCCGGTCTCGACGAGCTCGAGTCCCGCCAGCCCGATCACCGGATCGCGACGCCGCTGCACGCGGTGGGCTGATCCGGGCGCACGCTCGACCGCTGACCATCGATTCGTTGCCACAGATCTATCACCAACGATCCATCATCAACGACACTTCAAGGAAACGACATGATCTCATCCCTCTTGCGCCGCACGGCCCTGCCGCTGATCGCCGGGCTCGGCCTGCTCGGCGGCACGCTCGCCATGAGTTCCGCCCAGGCCGCCGACGAGCCGCTGCGCTTCGGCATCATCTCCACCGAGTCGAGTTCCAACCAGTCGACCCAGTGGCAGCCATTCCTGGACGACATGTCCGACGCCTTGGGCGTCAAGGTCGAGCCGTTCTTCGCCACCGACTACGCCGCGGTGATCCAGGCGATGCGTTTCGACAAGATCGATCTGGCCTGGTACGGCAACAAGTCGGCGATGGAAGCGGTCGATCGCGCCGGCGGCGAGATCTTCGCCCAGACCGTCGCCGCCAACGGTGCGCCGGGTTACTGGAGCCTGATGATCGTCAACAAGGACAGCCCCTACAACACGGTTGAAGACGTGCTGGCGCACGCCGACGAGCTGACCTTCGGCAACGGCGACCCCAACTCCACCTCGGGCTACCTGGTGCCGGGCTACTACGTCTTCGCCAAGAATCACGTCGATCCCAACACCGCGTTCAAGCGCACGCTCAACGCCAACCACGAGACCAATGCGCTGACCGTGGCCAACGGCCAGGTCGACGTCGCCACCTTCAATACCGAGAGCATGGAGCGTCTCGAACTCACCCATCCCGACAAGGCCGCCCAGCTCAAGGTGATCTGGAAGTCGCCGCTGATCCCCTCCGACCCGCTGGTCTGGCGCACCAATCTGCCGCAGCAGACCAAGGACGAGCTGCGCCAGTTCTTCCTCAGCTACGGCGATACCGACAAGCAGAAAAAGATCCTCGAACCGCTGCAGTGGTCCGGCTTCGCCGCTTCCGACAACGACCAGCTGCTGCCGATCCGTCAGCTGGCGCTGTTCAAGCAGCGCGCCCAGGTCGCCGCCGACGATTCCCTCGATGCCGACGACAAGCAGAAGCAACTCGCCGATCTCGATGCGCGTCTCGAGTCGCTGAACCAGCGCATGGACGCTCGTGAAGCCGCCCAGGCCAAAAAGGCCGGCAACACCACGGCGATGGCGACTCAGTAAGTCAAGAAAGAGTAAGTCAAGAAAGCGCTTTCTGAACACGAGTCTCTGACAGGCCGGGGCGGCATCCACGCCGCCCCCTTGCCATCTTCATGATCGATGCAGCGGAGTCCATGCATGACCACTTCCACACTCGATGCGCGAGCCCGATCGGGTAAACGCAACTGGACCACACTGCTGGGCTGGGCGATCGCCGTCATTGTTCTGGGCTGGGCCTGGCAGGGCGCCGAGATGGCCCCGAGCCTGCTGTTCCAGAACGCCGGCAACATGGCGACCCTGGCCGCCGACTTCGTGCCGCCCACTTTCGGCAGCCTCGATCACTACATCGATCAGATGCTGGTCACCATCCAGATCGCCATCTGGGGCACGCTGCTGGCGGTGCTGTTCGCGATCCCCTTCGGTCTGCTCTCGTCGGACAACCTGGCGCCGTGGTGGATCAACCAGCCGGTGCGGCGGCTGATGGATGCCTGCCGCGCGATCAACGAGCTGGTCTTCGCGATGCTGTTCGTGGTCGCAGTCGGCCTGGGCCCATTTGCCGGCACCATGGCGCTGTTCGTCCACACCACCGGCGTGCTCGCCAAGCTGTTCTCGGAAGCGGTGGAAGCCACCGATGCCGGGCCGATGGAGGGCGTTCGCGTCACCGGTGCCGGGCGCCTGGAAGAGATCATCTTCGGCCTGATCCCCCAGGTTCTGCCGCTGTGGATCTCGGTCAGCCTCTATCGCTTCGAATCCAACATCCGCTCCGCCACGGTGCTCGGCATGGTCGGCGGCGGCGGTATCGGCGTCTCGCTGTGGGAGACCATGCGCGGGTTTCAGTACACCGAGACCGCCACGATCATGCTGGTGATCATCGTTGCCGTGACGCTGTTGGACATGGCGTCGCAGCGTGTTCGCAAGCGTTTCATCTGATGCCGGGGCTTTCCCGGCTTTTTTGGGCCTGATGATGTCTAGACAAATCCTCTCGATACCGCGCTACCGCGAACTGGCCGAAGTGCTGGTCCGCGAGGTCCGTACCGACTACGGCCCCGGCGACCTGCTGCCGACCGAGGCGCAGCTCGCCAAGCGCTTCGCGGTCAACCGCCACACGGTACGCCGGGCGCTGGACGAACTGGTCGCCGCCGGGCTGGTGACCCGCCATCAGGGGCGCGGCACCCAGGTGGTCGACCGGCGGCTCGACTACGCCGTCAGCGCCGGCAGCAAGGTGACCCAGAATCTGGCCAGCCTCGGCCTGCCCTCGAACACCTGCTGTCTCGAACAGGGGCTGGTGACGCCCCCCGAGGCCATCGCCCAGCGCTTCGGGCGCTCCGCCAGCGAGCCGCTGCTGCGGGTCGACACCGTGCGCACCGTCGACGATGCCCCGCTGATGCGACTGCGCCACTGGTTCGATCCCGAGCGGGTACCGGGCTGGCTCGAGCGCTATCGCGGCGGTTCCACCCGCGCCCTGCTGGGCCAGCATTATGGCTTGCGCCTGCATCGCCGACGGGTACGCATCGATGCCGCCGGCGCCGATCGCGACGACACCCGCTGGCTGCAGTGCCCGCTCAACGCCCCGCTGCTGGTGATGACCAGCGACAACACCGACGCCGCCGGCGTGCTGGTGGAAGTCTCCGTGGGGCGGGCGCGTGCCGACCGGCTCTCCTATCACATCGATTTCGATGACGCCGTGGGCCGGGATTTCGACGAAGCCGCTGGCCGTCATCGCGACGCCGCCGGCGACCCTTCCGATCTTTTTCCATCCGACGAGGACGACGCATGACCCACACCCCTCGAGGAGCCCGTCAGCGCTTGCTGGCGCTCTCCTCCCGTCAGCACATCGAGGCCCGCTGGGGCGCACTGGGCGCGTGGCTCGGCGATTTCCCCACGCACCGCTGCGTCCGCGGTCCGGAGACCGGCATGGCGATGCTCAAGGGGCGTACCGGCGGTACCGGCAACGCCTTCCACCTGGGCGAGATGACCCTGACCCGGGCCAGCGTCGCCCTCGACGACGGCACCGTCGGCCACGGCTGGGTGCGCGGTCGCGATCATCGCCACGCCGAACTGATCGCGCTGGCCGATGCCGTCGCCCAGCACGCCGAATGGCAGGAAGCACTCGAGACGCAGCTGCTCGCGCCGCTGGCCGAGGAACTGGCCGAGCGCCAGCGCCGTGACGCCGCCACCGCCGCCGCCACCCGCGTCGACTTCTTCACCCTCGTACGCGGCGAGTGAGTACGGGCGAATGACGATGGAGAAAGTGACGATGGACAAAGAAATGACAGTCAAGACGGAAATGACGAGGGATCTCGTCTGGCCTGGTCTGGCCGACCCCGCCCACGACAGCCAGCGCCTGTTTCGCCAGATTCTCGGCGCCATGTCCGAACCGGGCACGCTGACGACGCTGGCCGTGCCGGCACCGCCCCAGGCGGCGCCGAGTGACGCCCTTGGCGCCGCGCTGTGGGGAGTGATACTGACACTCTGCGATCTCGAGACACGCGTCTGGATCGCCGCCGACCTCGACTCGCCGCCCCTGCGCGAGGCGCTGACCTTCCACACCGGGGCGCGCATCACCGACGACCCGGCGAACGCCGATTTCGCGCTGCTGACCCATGAATCCTTCGATCCACAGACGCCGTTTGCGCTGGGCAGCGACACCTATCCCGACCGCGGCACCACGCTGCTGGTCGCCGTGGAGCGACTGGACAACGCCGGGCCCTTGAGTCTCTCCGGGCCTGGCATCGAGACCACCCGCGCACTCGACATCGGCGATTCCCCCGGCTGCCGGGCGCTGATGGATCGGCTGGCCGCCAACCGCGCCAGTTTCCCGCGGGGTTTGGACATGATCTTCGGCTGCGGCGCGCAGCTGGCGGCAGTGCCCCGCAGCACGCGCGTCGATTCTCGGGAGGTGAACTGATGTACGTTGCCGTCAAGGGAGGCGAGCAGGCCATCGCCAACGCCCACCGCTGGCTGGCCGACCGCCGTCGCGGCGATCGCGATCGCCCGGAACTCGAGGTCGCCCAGATCGGCGATCAGCTGCGCCTGGCCGTCGACCGGGTGATGAGCGAAGCCTCGCTCTATGATCCTGAACTCGCCGCGCTGGCGTTCAAGCAGGCCAGCGGCGATCTCACCGAAGCGGTGTTCCTGCTGCGGGCCTATCGCACCACGCTACCGCGACTGGCGGTCAGCGAGCCGCTCGACACCGCCCGCATGCGCATCGAACGCCGCATCAGCGCCACCTACAAGGACATTCCCGGCGGCCAGATCCTGGGCCCGACCTACGACTACACCCACCGCCTGCTCGATTTCCTCCAGCTGGCCGGCGCCGAGGTACCGCCTGCCGAGACCCGGGACGACGTGACCGACGCCGAGCCATGCCCGCAGATTCTCGAACTGCTCAACGACGAGGGGCTGGTGGAGCAGGAGATCGACGACGGCCGCGAGCCCATGGATATCACCCGCGATCCGCCGGATTACCCGATGGACCGCGCCGCTCGGCTGCAGATGCTGGCCCGTGGCGACGAGGGCTACCTGCTGGCGCTGGGTTACTCCACCCAGCGCGGCTACGGCCGCAACCACCCGTTTGCCGGCGAGATTCGCCTGGGCCAGGTGGAGGTCGAGATCCACGTCGACGAGTGGGACGAGACCATCTGCGTCGGCGAGATCGCGCTGAGCGAGTGCCAGATGATCAACCAGTTCGGCGGCTCGCGCGAGGCCGCACCGCAGTTCACGCGAGGTTACGGCCTCGCCTTCGGCCACAACGAGCGCAAGACCATGGCCATGGCGCTGGTCGACCGCGCCCTGCGCGCCGAGGAGCTGGGCGAGCCGATCATCGGCCCCGCCCAGCAGGCGGAGTTCGTGCTGGCCCACGCCGACAGCGTCGACGCCTCCGGCTTCGTCTCGCATCTGAAGCTGCCGCACTACGTCGACTTCCAGTCCGAGCTCGATCTGCTCAGACGCCTGCGCCGCGAACATGCCGCGCGTCAGGCGGAACTCGACAGCGCTCGTGATACGGCCAGCCCCCAACCGAAGGAGCGTTGATATGGACGGGTACAATTTCGCCTACCTCGACGAACAGACGAAAAGAATGATCCGCCGCGCGCTGCTCAAGGCGGTGGCGATCCCCGGCTACCAGGTGCCGTTCGGCGGCCGCGAGATGCCGATGCCCTATGGCTGGGGCACCGGTGGCGTGCAGCTCACCGCCAGCATTCTGGGCGCCGACGACATTCTCAAGGTGATCGACCAGGGCGCCGACGACACCACCAATGCGGTCAGCATCCGCCACTTCTTCCAGCGTGTCGCCGGCGTCGAGACCACCACCGCGACCACCGCGGCGGATGTGATCCAGACCCGCCACCGGATTCCCGAAACCCCGCTGCGCGCCGGCCAGATTCTGGTGTTCCAGGTGCCGATCCCCGAGCCGCTGCGCTTCATCGAACCCAGCGAGCAGGAGACCCGACTGATGCACGCGCTGGAAGAGTACGGCGTGATGCACGTCAAGCTCTACGAGGACATCGCCCGCTACGGGCATATCGCGACCACCTACGCCTATCCGGTCAAGGTGGACGGTCGCTACGTGATGGACCCGTCGCCGATCCCCAAGTTCGACAACCCCAAGCTCGACGGCAACCCGGCACTGATGCTGTTCGGCGCCGGGCGCGAGAAGCGGCTCTACGCGATCCCGCCCCATACCCGGGTCGAGAGTCTCGACTTCGAGGACCATCCGTTCGAGATCCAGCGCTGGGAGCACAGCTGCGCGCTGTGCGGCAGCGACCGCAGCTATCTCGACGAAGTGATCACCGACGACAAGGGCGGGCGGATGTTCGTCTGCTCCGATACCGACTACTGCCAGACCCGGCGGGGAGAAGTGGCATGAAGAAGCCTCGACTGACACGTCCGGTCCTGCTCGACGTTCAGGACATCACCCGCCTCTACGGCCCCGCCAAGGGCTGCGAGGCGATCGACTTTCGACTGCACGCCGGGGAGGTGCTGGGCATCGTCGGCGAATCCGGCTCCGGCAAGTCGACGCTGTTACGCGTGCTTGCCGGGCTGGAAGCGCCGGATGCCGGGCGCGTGGTCTACCGCCGGCCTTCTAACGAGCCCGAAGCCGCTCGAGCCGATGTCCACGAGCCCGAAGCCGCTCGAGCCGGAGAAGGCGTGCTGGATAAGGGAGAGTTGGAGAGGGATGAGGCCGAAATCGACCTCTACGCCATCGGCGAGGCGCGTCGCCGGGCGCTGCTGCGCCTCGAGTGGGGTCTGGTGCATCAGAATCCGCGCGACGGCCTGCGCATGGGCGTTTCCGCCGGGGCCAACATCGGCGAACGGCTCATGGCCCAGGGCCAGCGCCACTACGGCCAGCTCCGCGCCACCGGTCAGGAGTGGATGCGCCAGGTCGAGCTCGATCCCGGGCGCATCGACGATGCCCCGCGCACCTTTTCCGGCGGCATGCAGCAGCGCCTGCAGATCGCCCGCACCCTGGTCACCCGGCCGCGGCTGGTGTTCATGGACGAGCCCACCGGTGGGTTGGACGTCTCGGTCCAGGCGCGGCTGCTGGACATGCTGCGCACGCTGGTGAGAAGCCTCGGCCTCTCGGTGGTGCTGGTGACCCACGATCTCGCCGTGGCGCGTCTGCTCGCCCACCGGCTGATGGTGATGCGCCGCGGTCAGGTGGTGGAGACCGGCCTCACCGATCAGATTCTCGACGACCCGCAGCACGAATATACGCAGCTGCTGGTTTCTTCTGTCCTGACGCCCTGAGGGAGGAATTTCAATGCATTCCATGACGAACGCTCGACCTCGCCTCACGGTGAGCGGGTTGCACAAGCAGTTTCTGCTCCACGGCCAGGGCGGGCTCGAGATCGACGTGATGCGCGATCTCTCGCTGACGCTGCACGCCGGCGAATGCCTGGTCCTGGCCGGGCGCAGCGGTATCGGCAAGAGCACGCTGTTGAAGATGCTTTACGGCGACTACCGCATCGATCAGGGGCGGATCCGGCTGCATTTCGACGACGGCGAACTCGACCTCGAGACACTGCCGGCCTACGCCTGGCACGGCCTGCGCCGCGACGTGATCGGCTATGTCAGCCAGTTTCTGCGGGTGGTGCCGCGGGTCGCCGCCGTCGACGTGGTGATGGAGCCGCTGCTGGCGCGTGGCGCCGACGAAGCCGAGTCGCGCCAGCGGGCCGAGACGCTGCTGGCCCGGCTCAACCTGCCCGAGCGGCTGTGGCGACTGCCGCCCGGCACCTTCTCCGGCGGCGAGCAGCAGCGCGTCAATATCGCCCGCGGCTTCATCGGCGAGCATCCGCTGCTGCTGCTGGACGAGCCCACCGCATCGCTGGACGCCGCCAATCGCGACGTGGTGATCGCGCTGATCCATGAGGCCAAGGCGCGCGGTACCGCCATGCTCGGCATCTTTCACGACGAGGACGTGCGCGAGCGCGTCGCCGACCGCCTGATGCCACTGGATGGCAGCCTGGGCAGCCCAGCCGCCACCAGCCAGTCCTTCCGGGAGAGCCTGTCATGAGCGCACAGGAACAGATTCTGACCCACGCCAGATTGGTGCTCGACGACGAGACGATCGACGGCACCCTGGTGATCCGCGATGGCCGGATCGCCGCCATCGATCACGGTGCGAGCCAGACAGCGGGCGCCATCGACTGCGAGGGCGACCTTGTGCTGCCGGGGCTGGTCGAGCTGCACACCGACAACATGGAGAAGTACTTCCAGCCGCGGCCCAAGGTCGAGTGGCCGAGTCTCCAGGCCGCGCTGGCCCATGATGCCCAGATGGCGGCCAGCGGCATCACCACCGTGTTCGATGCGGTCTCGGTGGGCGATGTCGACGAGCAGAGCATGCGTCACGGCGCACTCGACGAGATGTGCCATGCCCTGTCGCGGATCGCTCGCGACGGTCTGGCGCGGGTCGATCATCGCCTTCACCTGCGCTGCGAGGTGAGCCACCCCAACACGCTGGCGCGGTTCGAAGAGCTGTCGTCATCACCGCTGCTGGGGCTGGTGTCGCTGATGGATCACGCTCCCGGACAGCGCCAATTCGCCAGCCTCGAGGCGTATCGCGTCTACTATCAGGGCAAGTACAAGCTCGACGACGCGGCAATGAATGCCTTCATGGCATCCCAGATCGACAACAGTCAGCGCTACAGCGCCGAGCATCGTCGCGCCATTGCCGCGATCTGTCGCGAGCGCGGTCTGGCGATCGCCAGCCACGACGACGCCACCGTCGAGCATGTCGCCGAAAGTCATGAGTACGGCACCCGGGTCGCGGAGTTTCCCACCACCCGCGAAGCGGCCGAGGCCTCCCACCGGGCCGGCATGGCGGTGATGATGGGCGCGCCCAACGTGGTTCGCGGCGGCTCCCACTCCGGCAATATCGCCGCCGCCGAGCTGGTCGAACTGGGTGTGCTAGATATCCTGTCGTCGGATTACTACCCGGCGGCGCTGCTCGACGCCGTATTCCGGGTTGCAGCGATGGAGAACGACTACGCCTTGCCCCGTGCCGTTGCCACCGCGACCCGCATACCGGCCGAAGCGGTAGGGCTCGGCGATCGCGGGCGGTTGGTGCCGGGGCTGCGCGCCGATCTATTGCGGGTGCGGCTGATCGACGATCATCCCATCCTGAGACGAGTGTGGACCGCCGGTCAGCAGGTTCATTGATGGCGTATTTTCCGAGAGGTCCGAGATGTCGCGTCTGATCTACGTCATGGGCGCCAGCGGCGTCGGCAAGGACAGCCTGCTGCGCGAGCTGGCACGGCGTCGCCCGGACGCGCTGGTGGCGCATCGCTATATCACCCGGGCCAGCAGCGGGGCGGAGAACTGTATCGAACTCTCCCGCGAGGCATTCCACTGGCGCCGCGAGCGGGGGCTGTTCTGCCTTTCTTGGCGCGCGCACGGGCTCGACTACGGCGTCGGCATCGAGATCGAGACGTGGCTGACGGCGGGGCACACGGTGGTGATCAACGGCAGCCGCCGCGCGCTGGTCAAGGCGCACGAGCGATTCGGCGAATCGCTGTTGCCGGTGTTAGTGGTGGCGGACGCCGAGGTGCTGCGCCGGCGTCTGAACGCTCGCGGACGCGAGACGCCGGCCGAGATCGAGGCGCGGCTGGCGCGAAGCTGCGAGGAGGAGGCGCTTTCCGGGGTCGCACGCATCGATAACGGCGGCGAGCTGGCGGAGGGCGTGAAGGCGCTCGAAGCCTGGCTCGATGCCGCACCCGTATCGGACGATCCGGCGTGAAGCTGCGCTTCGCCGGCACCGGCGACAGCGCCCAGGTGCCTTGTTTCGGCTGCGACTGCCCGGCGTGCCAGCGCGCGCGGCTGCTGAGCAACCACCGCCGCGAGCCCTGCGCCGGCGAGATCGAGCTCGATGGGGAGCTGATCCTGATCGACGCCGGGCGCATGGATCTGGCCGCCCGCTGCGAGCGTCAGCGCCCGGCAGCGATTCTGCTCACGCACTATCATGCCGATCATGTGCAGGGGCTTCTGCATCTGCGCTGGGGGCGGGGCGAATCGATTCCGGTCCATGGTCCGAAAGATCCTCAAGGCTGCGCCGACCTGCACAGGAACCCCGGCATTCTCGACTTCCAGCCCGGCCTCAAGCCGTTTCGGCCTCTGGTGCTGGGCCGGCTCGAGGTCACGCCGCTGCCGCTCAATCACAGCAAGCCGACGCTGGGCTATGCGATCGAAGACGGCGTCAATCGGGTCGCCTGGCTGTGCGATACCGTGGGCCTGCCCGGCGCCACCGAGCGCTTCCTGACCCAATGGCAGCCTCACGGCGTGGTGATCGACGCCACTCATCCCGACGCTTATGACTCCCCGAATCCGGAGTCTCGCGCCGCGCCCCGCAATCACAACAACGTCGCCATGGCGCTGGAGATCATCGAACGTCTAGGCCCTTCTCGGGCCTGGCTGACCCATATCAGTCACGAGCTGGATGCCGACTTCATGGCGACTTCCCGAATCCTGCCGGCAGGCGTCGAGATGGCTTGTGACAACCTGGAGATTCCGTTCTGAACGCAGGTTCAAGGAGCGCTACCACCGCCAGCCAGCGTTCGATAGTGCGAGCCGCCGCCGCCGAGCTGCGATTCCACCAGGGCCAGATGGTCGAAACGCCAGCGGATCCGGGTGGACAGCCGTGAAACCGTGGCCGCGTGGTCGGCCTGGCGAACCAGGCTGACGTGCGGGGTGAATTCACGTTGCGGTGAGGTAAAACCGTGACGGCCCAGCGCCCGCCAGAGTTCGGCGTTGAGCGTCGTGAGTTCGGCATTGGGTGTCCGGCTGCCGGCCCAGACGATGCGGGGCTGGGGGAAATGGCCGAGTCGATCCAGCGTCCACTCGCCGTCTAGCGTCGGCCACGCTCGGGTCAGATCGACGAGCGCCTCCAGCCGCGAGGCATCGACGCCGCCCAGAAACGCCAGCGTGATATGCATGTTCTCCGCCGGCAGCGGATAACCGCCGCATTGCGGTGCCAGGCGTTCAGCTTCCGCAGCGAGAGCCCGACGACTGGCGTCGTCGGGCCACAGGGCGAAGAAGAGTCGGCGCGGAACGGTCACGATGTCGGCTCCCGGTGGCGTTGCCAGCAGGGTGACGCATCAGCCCTTCCTTGCCAACGGGTTGGCGGCTCCCGATCAGGCAGGATCGCTGTGCGGCCGGTGATCCTCGCCTTCCATCGTCGAGCCGTGATCCTGGCTGAGCGGACCGGCCAGCTTGCGCAGCGCCACGTAGAAGACTGGCGTCAGGAACAGGCCGAACAGGGTCACGCCGAGCATCCCGGCGAACACCGCGATGCCCAGGGCCTGGCGTACTTCGGCGCCGGCGCCGTGTCCCAGCGCCAGCGGTATCACCGCGGCGGTGAAGGTGATCGAGGTCATGATGATCGGGCGCAGCCGCAGCCGACAGGCTTCCAGTGCCGCTTCCACCACGCTGCGACCCTGGAACTCGAGCTCGCGGGCGAATTCGACGATCAGGATGGCGTTCTTGCAGGCCAGCCCGATCAGCACCACCAGCCCCACCTGGACGAAGACGTTGGTATCGCCGCCGGAGATCCTGACGCCGACCAGCGCCGACAGCAGACACATCGGCACGATCAGGATCACCGCCAGCGGCAACGTCCAGCTCTCGTAGAGCGCGGCCAGCACCAGGAACACCAGCAGCACCGCCAGCGGGAACACCACCAGCGCGGCATTGCCCTGGGTGAACTGCTGATAACTCAAATCGGTCCATTCGAAGTCGATGCCATCTGGCAGCACGCGCTCGCCGATATCGGACAGAACGCTCATCGCCTGAGGCGAGGAGAGCACCCGAGGATCGGCTTCGCCGGCCAGATCCGCCGCCGGGTAGCCGTTGAAGCGCAGCACCGGATCGGGGCCGAAGCTCTGGTGGATATCGATCATCGAGCCGATCGGCACCATCTCGCCCTGGGCGTTGCGGGTGCGCAGCCGGGCGATATCCTCGACGCTGTCGCGATAGGGGGCGTCGGCCTGGGCGATCACCTGCCAGGTACGGCCGAAATTGTTGAAATCGTTGACGTAAGTGGAGCCAAGATAGGTCTGCAGGGTATCGAACAGGTCGCTCACCGCCACGCCCTGGGTCTTCGCCTTGAGTCGGTCCACCTCGGCGTCGAGCTGGGGCACGTTGGCCTGGTAGCTGGTGATCGGATAGCTCATCCCCGGCGTCTGCACCACCGCGCCCTGGAAGGCGGTCACCGCCTCCTGCAGCGGGCCGTAGCCGAGGCCGCCGCGATCCTCGATGAACAGCTGATAGCCGGAGCCGTTGCCGAGACCCAGGATCGGCGGCGGCATGAACGAGAACGCGATGCCGTCCTTGAGACCGCTGATCTTGCCGGCGATCTCGGCGTTGATCTCCGCCGCGGTGCGGGTGCGCTGATCGAAGGGCTTCAGGGTCAAAAACGCCAGCCCGGTGTTGGCGGTGTTGGTGAACTGCAGCGCGTTGAGGCCGGGGAACGAGATGGCGTGTTCGACGCCGTCGGTCTCCATGGCGATATCCACCACCTGGCGCAGCAGGTCATCGGTACGATCCAGCGAGGCGCCCTCCGGCAGCTTCACGCCGGCGATCAGGTACATCTTGTCCTGGACCGGGATGAACCCCGGCGGCACCAGCTTGAACAGATAGCCGGTAGTGCCGAGCAGGACCAGGTAGACCACGAATACCGCGCCACGCCGGCGCAGGCTGCCCGAGACCACGCCCTGGTAGCGATTGGAGCTGGCGTTGAAGAAGCGGTTGAACGGCCGGAACAGCCAGCCGAACAGGAAGTCGATCACCCGGGTCAGACGATCCCTGGGCGCGTCGTGGGGCTTGAGCAGCATCGCCGCCAGGGCCGGTGACAAGGTCAGCGAGTTGATCGTCGAGATCACCGTCGAGATGGCGATGGTCACCGCGAACTGGCGGTAGAACTGGCCGGTCACCCCGGAGAGGAACGCCATCGGCACGAACACCGCGCACAGCACCAGGCCGATGGCGACGATCGGCCCGGACACCTCGCGCATCGCCTGGTGAGCGGCGGCCCGCGGTGCCAGCCCCTGGCCGATGTTGCGCTCCACGTTCTCCACCACCACGATGGCGTCGTCGACGACGATGCCGATGGCGAGGACCAGCCCGAACAGGGTCAGGGTGTTGATCGAATATCCCAGCAGCAACAGCACCGCGAAGGTACCCACCACCGAGACCGGCACCGCCAGCAGCGGAATCAGCGAGGCGCGCCAGGTCTGCAGGAACAGCGTCACCACCAGCACCACCAGCAGTATCGCCTCCAGCAGGGTCTGGATCACCGAGCGGATCGAGTCGGTGACGAACAGGGTGGTGTCGTAGACGGTGCGATACTCCACCCCCGGCGGGAACTGGGTGGCCAGCTCGTCCATGGTTCGGATCACCTGGTCGCGGATCTGCAGGGCGTTGGCGCCGGGCGACTGGAAGATGCCGATCGCCACCGCATCCTTGCCGTCGAGGCTGGCGCGCAGGGTGTAGTCGCCCGCGCCCATCTCGAGCCGAGCGACATCGCGAAGCCGCAGGACTTCGCCATCCTCGCCGACGTTGAGCACGATGTTGCCGAACTCCTGCTCGGTGGACAGGCGGCCCTTGGCGTTGATCAGGGTGAGGAAGTCGCTGTGGGGCATCGGCTCGGCGCCGATCTGGCCGGCGGAGACCTGGACGTTCTGTTCGCGCATGGCGTCGACCACGTCGCCGGCGGTGAGGCCGTGGGAAGCGATGCGATCGGGGTCCAGCCAGGCGCGCATGGCGTAATCGCCGCCGCCGAACAGCTGCGCCTCGCCGACGCCGGAGATCTTCGCCAGCTGGTCGCGCACGTGCAGGCGGGCGTAGTTGCGCAGGTAGAGGGTATCGTAGCTGTCATCCGGCGAGACCAGGTGCACCACCATCAGGAAGGTGGGGGACTGCTTCTGGGTGGTCACGCCCTGTCGCCTCACCGCTTCCGGCAACCGCGCCAGCGCCTGGCTGACCCGGTTCTGGACGCGCACGGTGGCCTGTTCGGGATCCGTCCCGGGCTGGAAGGTGATGGTCATCTGCAAGACGCCATCGGAGCCGGCCACGGACTTGTAGTACATCATGTCCTCGACGCCGGTGATCGCCTCCTCCAGCGGCGTCGCCACGGTTTCCGCGATCTCCTTGGGGTTGGCACCCGGGTAGGTGGTGCGCACCAGCACCGAGGGCGGCACCACCTCCGGGTACTCGCCGATCGGCAGATTGGGGATGGAGATCACCCCCACCGCGAAGATGACGATGGAGAGCACCGCCGCGAAGATCGGCCGGTCGACGAAAAAGCGGGAAAAATTCATGACAGAGGCTCCTGGGCGGCGGGGACGATGCCCGCCGCGTCTTGTCATTCAGAGGAGAGAAGGGCTTCAGGAAGCGTTGGGTGGATCGCCGTGCGGCGCCGCCTCAGGATCGAGTGGCAACAGCGTTGCCCACGCCCGCCTCGCGCATGGCGATCGGGTTGGGCGTGACCGGCATGCCGGGGGCGAACACCTTCTGGGTACCGTTGACGATCACTCGCTCACCGGCCTTCAGCCCGTCGCGGATCACCACCAGCTCTCCCACCTCGCGGCCGAGCTCCACCTGACGGGGCGTCACCGTGTTGTCGTCGCCGACCACGTAGACGAAGCGACGGTTCTGATTGGCGAGCACTGCCTTGCGGTTGATCAGCATCGCCTCGCTGAGGTTGGCGACGGGCATCTCCACCCGCGCGAACTGGCCGGGCCTGAAGGCGCCATCCGGGTTGGGCAGGACGGCGCGATAGCGCAGGGTGCCGGTGTCGGCGTTGATCTGGTTGTCGACGAAATCCAGCTGTCCCTGGTGGGGGAAGCCCGTCTCGCCGGTCAGGCCGATATGTAGCGTCATGGTCTCGCCCCGGGCCAGCAGCGTCTGCGCTCCCAGTGCTTCGGATTCGTTGCTGTCGAAGTAGACGTACAAGGGATCCACCGACACCAGCGTGGTCAGCACCGACTGGTCGGCGCTGGCGAGATTGCCCTTGGTGACCATGGCTCGCCCGGTGCGACCCGTTACCGGCGCGGTGACCCGGGTGTACTGCAGTTCCAGTTCGGCACTGGTCAGCGCGGCCTCGGCCTCGGCTTCCTGCGCCCGGGCATTGAGCGCCGCCGCCTTGCGCTGGTCGTACTGCTCCCGGGAGATGGCCTGTCGGCCGATCAGGGTGTTGGCCCGGCCGGCTTCCACCTCGGCGAGTTGACGCTGGCTGCGTGCCTGCGCCAGTGATGCCTTGGCGGCCTGGACACGAGCCTCGTAGGGGCGGGGATCGATACGGAACAGCAGGTCGCCGGCCTCGACCAGCTCTCCTTCCTCGAAGGCCACCTCGTCGATATAGCCGCTCACCCGTGGCCGGACCTGCACGGTCTGCGGCGAGGCCACGCGGCCGGTAAAGGTCTCCCGCAGGGTGACCGGTTCCACCAGCACCGCTGCCACGTCGACTTCCGGCGGCGGCGGCGCACTGGCGGAGTCTGCCTCGCCATGGGCATCGCAGCCGGCCAGCAGCGCGATGACGAGCAGTACCCCCAGGCCGCGAGTCAGACCCGTTTTCGACGGACGCTTCTGGTCGGACTTGTTCATTGCTGGGCTCCCTTGTTTCGTTCCCGATCATCGATCCCTTGCCACATCGCCCACGGCGATCGCCCTGGCGGGCGACGTCGAGCCGGTGTCGAGGGTTGGCGACCGACGACGCCGAGAGAGGCCGTCGATCAACCGATGAAGACGAGGAGAGCGGTGCCGGTCGATACGCGCCGCCTCTCGCAAGACGGCGAGTGCCGACATGGGATCATGGATCGCCAATGTACGGTTTCGCCGCGAGCGGGCGTTATCGATTTCCTCCGCGTTGATTGCCTGATCCTGTCAATATCGCTATTTCATGATGAAAGACACTCATTGCTTCTGCAGGCCATCGCGGATCTTTGGGCTAGCTTGCCCGTTCCTTCAAAGGTCTTGCCCAATCCTGCATAAGTCGCCAAATCGTCATAAAAGCCCCGTTATGACGGCATATACTCACGATTCATCCAAGATCGGGAATTTGCGATCCATGAGGGGGTGGAAACGTGAGTGTCGTACAACCTGTTTTCCAAACGCTAGATGACGAACTCGCCCAATTGGCGAAAACTCTAGCCCGTCAGATTCAGAAGTGGGCGCCGGAAGAGGGTCTGACGCCGACATCGGTGCCAGGGCTGGAGCTGGTGCGCGCCAACTCGTCGCTCACCAATTGTATCGGCTCGACGGTCTACGACCCTTCGCTCTGCCTGATCGCGCAGGGGAACAAGACGGTATGGCTGGGGGATCGGGAGATCGATTATGGACCGCTGAGCTGTATGGTGTCGGCGGTGCATCTGCCGGTACTGGGCAAGGTGACCAAAGCCTCGGCGGAAAGGCCCTACCTGGGTCTGAAGCTCGCCGTCGACGCCCAGGAGATTACCGCTCTGGTGCTGGAGCTGGGTGAAGGACTGGGTGAGATGGAGACGCGGGAGTGTGCCGAGACGGCTTGCGGCCTGAGTCGCGTGCAGGCCGAGAAGGGGCTGGTGGAAGCCATGCTGCGGCTGGTGAACCTGCTCGATTCACCCCAGGACATTCGCATTCTCGCACCGCTGGTGCGGCGCGAGATCTTCTACCGTGCGCTGATCGGCGAGATCGGCCTGCACATGCGCAAGTTCGCGGTGGCCGACACCCAGACCCATCGCATCTCGAAGGTGATCGCGGCACTCAAGGATCGCTTCACCGAGCCGCTGCGCGTTCGCGAGCTGGCGGAGATGGTGAACATGAGCGAGTCGTCGCTGTTCCACAGCTTCAAGCAGGTCACCCGGATGTCGCCGGTGCAGTTCCAGAAAAAGCTGCGACTCCACGAAGCACGCAGGTTGATGCTGACCGAAGGGATGGAGGCGGCCACCGCCAGTTTCCGCGTGGGATACGGCAGTCCATCCCACTTCAGCCGCGAGTACAGCCGCCTGTTCGGGGTGCCGCCCCGCACCGACGTGAGCAAGCTGCGCGGCGAGCTGCCGCAGACTGCTCGCGCCTGATCGCTCGCCCAGGTCGGCGCTGATCGAGTCGCGGACTCAGTCGCCGATGACCATGACCGCTTCGGCCTCGACCTGGCTGCCCTTGGGAAGCTGCCTGACGCCCACCGCAGCACGAGCCGGGAACGGCGACTGGAAGAACTCCTCCATCACCTTGTTGACCACGGCGAAGTTGTCGAGGTCGGTCAGGTAGAGGTTGAGCTTGACGATGTCCTGTAGCGAGCCGGCAGCTTCCTGGCACACGGCGGCCAGGTTGGTGAAGACCTGGCGCGCCTGGGCTTCGAACTCCTGGGAGACCAGCTCCATGGTCTTGGGATCGAGCGGAATCTGACCCGAGAGATAGACGGTGTTGCCCGACTTGATCGCCTGGGAATAGGGGCCGATGGCGGCCGGGGCGTTGTCGGTATTGATAACGGCTTTGTTGCTCATGGCGTACCCTCCAGCATCATATAAATGTCTGCGTGCTTCCGGTTGACTCGAAACCTGCGGTTTCTCGCCCCTTCGGGGCCGTCCTTCGGACGTTCTCTCCGCTTCGCTTCGAGTCTGTGCTCCGTGCGTTTCATCCCGCTCGCCGATTTACTCAGCGTTACTTACATCCAAACCGCTTTTCGGCGGTTTTGCTGTTCATGGCCGGGGCCATAACGAAAAAAACGTCGCCCCGCCGTGATTGGCCACGGCGGGGCAACGATCCTGCAATTAGTTTCGGGCGCGAACGATGCGGCCGATATGGTTCAGATTGCGCAGGCGCTTGATGATGCGCGCCAGATGAACGCGCCCCTTGACCAGAATGGTCAGGTTGACGATCGAGAGCCTGGCGTCGCGCTCCTCGATCCCGATGCGCTCGATATTGGCGTCGGCATCGGTGATCAGGCTGGCCAGTTCGGCGATCAGGCCGCGCCGGGTCTCGACCTCGATCCGCAGCGGTACCGGGAAATCCTGATCGATCTGCTTCGACCAGGTCAACGAGACCAGCTTGTCGGGATCGTCGCGCAACTCGTCGAGGTTACCACATTCGTGACGGTGGACGACGATCCCCTTGCCGATGGACAGATGGCCGATGACCGGATCCCCCGGTAGCGGGTGGCAGCAGCGGGCGAAGCTGATCGCCATGCTCTCGGAGCCGTTGATCACGATCGGACCGTTGTGCGGGGAATCCCCCAGCAGCCGCTCCAGGGAGCCATCGCCCGCTCCGGCGTCCACATCCGTGGTGAGCTCCTTCGCGACCAGGCGTCGCGCCGTGGCATGCGCCAGGCGGGTGCCGAGGCCGATGGTCTCGAGCAGATCGTCCTCGGTCTTGAGATCCAGCTCGTCCAGCAGTGCCGAGAGTCGCTCCGGCGGCAGCTTGTCCAGGCTGGTCTCGAAGCTGCCCAGCGCCCGGTTGAGCAGGCGGCGTCCCAGCTGGATCGCCTCGCTGCGCTGCTGGCTCTTCAGCGCATGGCGAATCGCCGAGCGCGCCTTGGCGGTGATCACGAAATTGAGCCAGGCGAGATTGGGGCGCGCGCCGGGGGCGGTGATGATCTCGAGCGTCTGGCCGCTCTCCAGCGGCGTCGACAGCGGCGCGAGATGACGATCGATGCGGCAGGCGATGCAGCTGTTGCCGATGTCGGTGTGCACGCTGTAGGCGAAGTCGACCGCCGTGGCCCCTTGCGGCAACTCCATGATGTCGCCTTTGGGGGTGAAGATGTAGACATCGTCCGGGAAAAGGTCGTTCTTGACGTGCTCGATGAACTCCAGCGAATCGCCGGCATGACGCTGCATCTCGAGCAGGCCGCGGACCCACTCGCGGGCACGGGCATGGCTGCCGGCGGCAATCGGGCGTTCGGTCTGGCCGGCCTTGTAGAGCCAGTGGGCGGCGATGCCGTTGTTGGCCATCGCCTCCATCTCGCGGGTGCGGATCTGCACCTCGATCGGCATGCCGCTGGGGCCGAACAGGGTGGTGTGCAGACTCTGGTAGCCGTTGGCCTTGGGGATCGCGATGTAGTCCTTGAAGCGCCCCGGTACCGGCTTGTAGAGGTTGTGCACCGCGCCCAGCACGCGATAGCAGTTGTCGACGCTGTCGGTGATGATGCGGAAACCGAACACGTCCATGATCTCGGCAAACGGTTTGCGCTGGTCGTGCATCTTGCGGTAGATCGACAGCAGGTGCTTCTGGCGTCCCACCACGCTGCCGGTCAGGTCGTCCTCGTCGAGGCGGCGCTGCAGGCTGGTCTGGATCTGGCGCATGGTCGAGCGGCGGTTGCCGCGGGCGCTGGCCACCGCGCGCTTGATGCGCTCGGACCGCATCGGGTGGATCGCCTGGAACGACAGATCCTCGAGCTCGACGCGAATGGTGTTGATCCCCAAGCGTCCGGCGATGCGGGCATAGATTTCCAGGGTTTCGCGGGCGATGCGGCGCTTCTTGTCCGGGCGCAGCGCACCCAGCGTGCGCATGTTGTGCAGGCGGTCGGCGAGCTTGACGATGATCACTCGGATATCCCGGGACATCGCCATCACCATCTTCTGGAAATTCTCGGCCTGGGCGACCGCCTTGTCCTCGAAGGTGATCTGGGTCAGCTTCGAGACGCCGTCGACCAGTTCCGCCACGGCCTCGCCGAACTGCGCTTCCAGCGCTTCCCGGGAGACGCTGGTGTCTTCGATGACATCGTGCAGCATGGCGGCCATCAGGCTCTGATGGTCCATGTGCATGTTGGCGAGGATATTGGCGACGGCGAGCGGATGGGTGACGTAGGGCTCGCCGGAGCGGCGCTGCTGGCCGTCGTGGGCCTGTTCGGCATAGTAGAAGGCGCGTTTGACCTGCTGAATCTCGTCGTCGGGGAGATAGCCGCCGAGGCGATCGGCCAGGTCATCGATGGTGAACATGCGGCGCGCCTATTTTTTCGTTAACGACCCGTTTTTCATTGTCCGTCCGGCAACCGGCTCCATGGGGATCACGCCAACGGTCCGGTAGCCCTCGGTCATGCCAGGAGGCTGGCTCAGATGTCGTATTCCTGGGTCGGCTCGGGGCGCGGGCGCGGCGGCGCGGCTTCGACCGGCTCGTCGAGAATACTGTCGCCGATCTGGCCGGTGGCGATTTCGCGCAGTGCCATGACGGTCGGCTTGTCGTTTTCCCACGGCAGCAGCGCATCGCGGGAGCCGCGCGCGAGCTGGCGGGCGCGTTGGGACGAGATCATTACCAGCTTGAAACGGTTCTCGATGTGGTCCAGACAATCTTCGACGGTCACTCGTGCCATGAGGGTAGCCCTGCCAGAAATGGGTGAACGCGCCCCGGATTGCGGGGTCTGCGGGACCGAGCAGTCTACTGGAGTCGCGCGTTGTCTGACAAGAGTCCTCAACGCGTGGCAAGAGCGCGCAACGACCGGCAGCAGCCCGCCGGTGGCGGTTCAGTCGAGGCCGTTCAGCAGCTCGTCGAGCAGCGTCGCATGACGTGCCCGCATCTTGTCGAGGCGCGACCGGCGTGCATGAACGATGCACTCGAGCTCGGTCAGGGCGTGCTCGAAAGTGTCGTTGATGATGACATGCCCGTACTCGTCGTAATGCGACATCTCGCTGACCGCGTCACGCATGCGCCGTTCGATCACTGCCTCGTCGTCGGTGCCCCGCCCGGAAAGCCGCTCGCGCAGCGCTTCCCGCGACGGTGGCAGGATGAAGATCGACTCCGCGTCCGGTGCCTGCTCGCGAACCTGCCGGGCGCCCTGCCAGTCGATTTCCAGAATCACGTCTTCGCCCACGGCAAGGCGCTTCTCGACCTCGACCCGCGAGGTGCCGTAGTGGCGGTCGAAGACCCAGGCGTGCTCGAAGAATTCACCGCGCTCGACCATCGCCTCGAACCCGGGCTGATCGACGAAGTGGTAGTTGACGCCGTCCTGCTCGCCGGGGCGCATCGCCCGCGTGGTATGGGAAACCGAGACGCCGATGCCCGCGTTGCGCTGGAGCAGGGCGCGGACCAGGCTGGTCTTGCCGGCACCGGAGGGTGCGGAAATGATGTAGAGCGTGCCGACTGCCGGCGCGGCGTTGGCGTGCGGTGCGGAAGTACTTTGCGACATGGCGAGACGGCCGTGAGGAAGTGCGTGAAGCGGCTCAGTATGCCATGAATCGAAGCGATTGGGGCGGCCCGGCGCGTCGGGTCGTGCGCTAGAATGGTGGCGGACCGCGAGTTTCGCCCGGCGTCGGGTTCGCGATCTCGCCGGCGCTCGAGATCGCACGACGACGCCCAACCCGATTCATCTCCGAAGGAATTCCATGGCCTCTTCACAGCATGCCGCGACCGGCAGCCCGGTCGCCTTCATCGGTGCCGCGTTCGCCTTCTTGCTTACCATGATCGGCACCACCATGCCGACGCCGCTCTATCCGATCTATCAGCAGCAGTTCGGCTTCTCCCAGCTGACGATCACGATCATCTTCGCGGTCTACGCCGCCGGCGTGATGGGCGCGCTGCTGCTGACCGGACGCTGGTCGGATCAGTTGGGGCGGCGTCCGATGCTGTTCGCTGGTCTGGCCGCCTCGGCGTTGAGCGACGTGGTGTTCTGGCATGCCGGCGGTCTCGGCATGATCCTGACCGGCCGCGTGCTGTCCGGTATCTCGGCCGGCATCTTCACCGGTACCGCCACCGTCGCGGTGATGGAGCTGGTGCCCGACGCCTGGAAGCGGATCGGCCCGCTGGTTGCCACCGCGGCCAACATGGGCGGGCTGGGGTTGGGGCCGATGCTCGCCGGGGTGCTGGCGGTGGCGTTCCCGATGCCGTTGATCCTTCCCTACGTCGTCCACCTGGCCCTGGTCCTGCTGGCCGTGCTCTGCCTCTGGCGGGCGCCCGAGACGGTGGATCGACCGGCGCGGATACGGCTGAGCGTGCAGCGGCTCGGCGTGCCCGAAGGGGTCCGCAGCGTTTTCGTCCCCGCGGCGATTGCCGCTTTTGCCGGCTTCATGGTGTGCGGTTTTGCGACCTCGGTGACGCCGGCCTTTCTCGGCAGGGAACTTGACCATCACAACCCGGCGCTGATCGGCTTCGTGGCCGGGCTGCTCTTCATCGCCTCCACCCTGGGGCAGATGGTGCAGGACAAGTTGCCCGAGGCCCGGCGTCTGCCGATCGGCTGCGGCGTCTTGCTGATCGGCGTGCTGTTGATCGCCTGGGGCATCGGCGCGAAGACGTTGACGGGGTTCATCGCCGGCCCTGTCGTCGCCGGCATCGGCCAAGGCATCGCCTTCCGTGCCGGGTTGGGCGCCATCGCGGCGGCAAGCCCGGCGGAGCACAAGGCATCGGTGGTCTCGACCTTCTTCGTGGTGGCCTACATCGCCATCTCGCTGCCGGTGATCGGCATCGGCGTGGTGGCTTCCGTCATCAGCCTCCAACTGACCGGGCTGCTGTTCGCGCTGCTGGTGGCACTGCTCTGCTGCGTGGCGCTGGCCATGCTGCTGCGGCCGTCGCGTCAGGGTGAATCGTCGGACGCCTGATCAGCCTGAGCGACAGGCTCTGGTATCATGAGCGCCGATTCGTTCCACCGACTGCCAGGAGTTCCCGATGACTGCTTCGCCCGACACGCTTCGCATCCGCCGCCCCGACGACTGGCACCTGCATCTGCGTGACGGCGAGGTGCTCGAGACGGTGCTGCCCTATACCAGCCGCACGTTTGCCCGCGCCATCGTGATGCCCAATCTGGTGCCGCCGGTGACCACGATCGAGGCGGCCAGCGCCTACCGCGAGCGGATCGTGGCGGCGACTCCCGCCGGCCACGACTTCACCCCGCTGATGACCTGCTATCTCAATGAGAGCGTCTCCCGCGAGACGCTGGAGCGCGGCCACGCCGACGGCCTGTTCACCGCCGCCAAGCTCTACCCGGCCAACGCCACCACCAACTCCCAGCACGGCGTCAAGCGCATCACCGACGTCTACCCGCTGCTGGAAGTGATGCAGCGGATCGGCATGCCGCTGCTGGTGCATGGCGAAGTGACGCGTGGCGAGATCGATATCTTCGATCGCGAGAAGCACTTCATCGACGAGGTGATGACCGACATTCGCCGCCAGTTCCCGGCGCTCAAGGTGGTGTTCGAGCACATCACCACCCGGGACGCCGCCCAGTTCGTGCTGGAAGGCGACGAATTCCTGGGCGCCACGCTGACCCCCCAGCATCTGGCCCAGAACCGCAACGACATGCTGGTCGGCGGCATTCGCCCGCATCTCTACTGCCTGCCGATCCTGAAGCGCCAGGAGCATCAGCAGGCGCTGCGCCAGGCCGTTGCCAGCGGTCACCCGCGCTTCTTCCTGGGTACCGATTCCGCCCCCCACGTCACCGCCGCCAAGGAGACCGCCTGTGGCTGCGCCGGGGTGTTCAACGCCGAAGCGGCGCTCTCGGTCTATGCCGACGTGTTCGAGCAGGAAGGCGCGCTCCAGCACTTCGAAGCGTTCTGTTCCGAGAACGGCCCCCGTTTCTACGGCCTGCCGCTCAACGAAAGTCATGTCACCCTGACGCGCCAGCCGACACCGGTCGCCGAATCGGTGGGCGAAGGCGACAATACCTTCGTGCCCTACAAGGCCGGCGAATCGCTGAGCTGGTCGGTGGCACGGGATTGAAAGCGTGAAAAGCGGATCGCCAAACAAGGGTATACATGGCAAAACCTCGATGTGGCTGATGGAAGGAGCGAGGTGCGGTGACAGCGTTCAGGTGTCGATGGTGAATCCGGCATCCCGCGCCAACTGGTGCAGGTTGCGATAGCCCAGGCGGGCGTAGGTCAGCGGATGCGCCACTTCCGGGTCCTGCTCGGCCTCGACCACCAGCCAGCCCGCGTAACCGGCTTCGCGCAGATGGGTCAGGGTGGGTAGGAAATCGACGTCCCCGTCGCCGGGTACGGTGAACAGGCCGTCTAGCACGCCGTCGAGGAAGCTCTTGTCGCGGTTGCGGACGTCGTCGAGGACCACCCGGCGCACGTCCTTGCAGTGGACATGGTGGATGCGCCCGGCGTAGCGGCGGGCCACCGCCAGCGGATCGCCACCGGCACCATACAAATGACCCAGGTCGAGCAGCAGCCCCACCGACTCGGGTGTGTTGTCGAGTAGCCGTTCGACCTCTGCCTGGCTCTCGACCAGGGTGCCCAGGTGGTGGTGATAGACCAGTTGCATGCCCTGGGCGGCGAGATAGTCGCCGACTTCGGCCAGCCCCTGGCACAACCGCTGCCACTCCGACTCGTCGAGCAGCGGGCGCTGCGACAGCGGGCGCGAGGCATCACCGTGGATGCAGCGGGTCACTTCACAGTAGACCATCACCGATGCGCCACCGGCCCTGAGCAGGGCGAGATGGTCCTGCAGCGCCTCGATCTCTGCCTGGGGACCGCGCTCCAGGATGCGGCTGGAGTACCAGCCGGAGACCAGCGCCAACTCGTGGGCGCCCAGAGCGGCGTTCAGCGCCTCGGGCGCGCGCGGGAACTTCTGGCCCAGTTCGAAGCCGGCGAAGCCCGCCTCGCGCCCCTCGCGCAGGCAGGTCTCGAGCGGGGTATCCCCGCCCAGGCTGGGCAGGTCGTCGTTGGTCCAGGTCAGCGGGTTGATGCCTAAACGTACGCTCATGGTGAACTCCATGTCGTTCGGCCCGTCGCCTGTGGCGGGCCGAAGGGTCGATGTCGAAACGGCGCTCAGCGGTTGTGCCACTGGCGCGTCTTGTGTTCCTCGTAGCGGTGGCGGGCCTCGCCCACCTCCTCGCGTGCGGAGACCTCGGCGACGGCCACGTCCCACCACGCGCCGCCTTCCTCGGTGGTCGCCAGCGGATCGGTGTCCAGCGCGATCACGTAGCTGATCGGCGAGGCCTTGGCCCGCGTCAGCGCCGCCTCCAGTTCGGGAATGCCGGAGACCGTCTCCGAGCGGGCGCCGAGGGCCGCGGCATGGGCGGCGAAGTCGATCCTTGGGGCGCCTTCGGCGGTGCCGAGGCAGTCGTCGAGCAGGTTATTGAAGCCGGGGCCGCCGCAGGCCTGCTGCAGACGATGGATGCAGCCGAAGCCGCGGTTGTCGAGCACCACGGCGATGATCTTGTGGCCTAGCATTACAGAGGTCGCGATCTCCGAATTGAGCATCAGGTAGGCGCCGTCGCCGACCATCACGAAGACGTTGGACGCGGGACTGGCCATCTTGGTGCCGATCCCGCCGGCCAGCTCGTAGCCCATGCAGGAGTAGCCGTACTCCAGGTGATAGCCGCGAGGGTGGCGGGTGCGCCACAGCTTGTGCAGTTCGCCGGGCAGGCCACCGGCGGCGGCGACCACGATGTCGCGCTCGCCGGCGGCGCGGTTGACGGCACCGATCACCTCGGCGTCGCTGGGCAGGTCCGTACCGCGATCGCGCGTCGCGAGCTCGACGCTGCGGTTCCAGGCCTTGCGCAGGTGGGCGGCGCGTTCGATCCAGGCCGGCGCCGGCTGCCAGTCGTCGAGCCCTTCGGCGAGGGCCGGCAGGGTCAACGCGGCATCGCCGACCACCGCCTGGCCGTGATGCTTGATCGCGTCGAAGGCGGCGACATTGAGGCTGACCAGCCGCGCCCGGGGCGAGATCAGCGCCCGCGAGCCGGAAGTGAAATCGCCCAGCCGCGTGCCCACGGCGAGGATCAGGTCGGCCTCCTCGGCCAGCGCATTGGCGGCGGCGGAACCGGTGACGCCGATGCTGCCCAGGTTGTGGGCGTGATCCCACGGTAGCGCCCCCTTGCCGGCCTGGGTCTCGCCCACCGGCAGCCGGTAGCGTTCGACCAGCGCGGCCAGGGCGTCGCGGGCGCCGGCATAGTGGACGCCGCCACCGGCGATCACCAGCGGCTGGCGAGCCTCGCGGAGCAGAGCGATGGCACTGGCCAGTTCGTCGGCATCGGCGGCCTGGCGCCGGGGCCGGTGCACCTTCTCGACAAACAGTCGTCGGGGGAAGTCGTAGGCCATGGTCTGCACGTCCTGGGGCAGCGCCAGCGTCACCGGGCCGCACTCGACGGGGTCGGTGAGCACGCGCAGCGCCTGGGGCAGCGCGGTCAGCAACTGCTCGGGCCGGGTGATGCGGTCGAAGAAGCGGCTGACCGGCTTGAAGCAGTCGTTGCTGGTCAGGGTGTGGTCGTGGAAGTTCTCGACCTGCTGCAGCACCGGATCCGGCAACCGGGTGGCGAAGGTGTCGCCGGGCAGGAACAGCACCGGCAGGCGGTTGACGTGAGCCACGGCACAGGCGGTGACCATGTTGGTCGAGCCGGGGCCGGCGGAGGCGGTGCAGACCATCATCCGACGTCGCTCCAGGGTCTTGGTGTAGGCGATGGCGGCGTGGGCCATCGCCTGCTCGTTGTGGGCGCGGTAGGTCGGCAACTGCTCGCGGGCCTGGTAGAGCGCCTCGCCCAGCCCGGCCACGTTGCCGTGGCCGAAGATCGCCCAGCAGCCGGCGAACAGCGGCAAAATCTCGCCATCCAGCTCTACCTTCTGGGCATTCAGATAACGCACCACGGCCTGGGCCATGGTCAGTCTGAGGCTGTCGCTCATGACACACTCTCCTTTTCGGGCCGAGCGGCACGCAGGCGCCTCCAGGTCCGGATCAGTTCGGCGTAGTTGCTCGCCACCCGCTCGATCAGCCCGGCATCGTCGATGTCGCCGGCCAGCCACGCCCGGCTGGCGGCGGAGAACAGGGTGCGGCCGACGGTGAAGCCCTTGCACCAGTCATGATGGGCGGCGGTGGAAAAGCCGTGCTTCATCGCTTCCATGGGCGCGTCGAGGCCCAGCAGCACCACCCCGCGGCAGTGCGGATCCTGGCTCTCTATCACCGTGCTGACGGCTTCCCAGGCGGAGGCCGACATCGACGGTAGCTTCCACCAGTCGGGGCGGATACCGAGGTGGTAGAAGCGCATCAGCGAGCGCGCCAGGGCGCTGTCGTCGGGAGTGTCCCGGGCGGGCGGGATGATCTCTATCAGCAGCTCCAGCTCGAACGCGCAGGCTGCCTGGTAGAGCTGGCGCAGGCGGGCTTCCTGGTCGAGGCGCAGGGCCAGTGGATCGTCCGGGTGGTAGAACACCAGGCACTTGATGATGTGCTCGCGCGGCCAGTGGCGAAGACGCATGCCGAGATCGTCGCCGTGCTGGAAGCGCAACGGGCGCGAGCCGGCCAGCTCCACCGGGCGACCGATCCACCAGCCGCGTCCGCTGGCGTCGTTGAGCGCGTCCTGGCCCAGCACGTCGTCGACCAGAATCGCCGGCGCTGTCAGGCCAGTGCGGCTGGCACCCTCCGCCGCGGCTTGCACCAGCAGGCGCTTGAGATGCGGCAGTCGTGCCGGGTCGGCATGCGCCTCGCGGGCCATGTCGAACAGCTGGCGGCGGTGATCGAAGGCCAGGCCGCAGACTTCGGGCCAGTCTTGCGGGGTACGGGTGGTGGCGCGATGCAGGTGGTTGAGCCGTTCGTCGCGGTCGGGCCGGACCAGGGTGTCGCGGCGTCCGAGATAGTCGAACAGCTCGGCCTCGGTCGGCATCGCCGGGGCGCAGCCGTGGCGCGAGACCACCAGCGCGCCGCAGGCGTTGGCGTAGGTGGCACTGGTGGCCCACGACTCGCCGCGCAGCCAGCCCCGCAGCAGCCCGCTCATGAAGGCGTCGCCGGCACCCAGCACGTTGAGCACCTCGACTTCGACGCCTTCGACCAGGATGCCGTCCTCGAGGCGCTCGGGAATCTCGCCCTCGAACACCACGCAGCCCTGGGCGCCGAGCTTGCACACCAGGGTCGCGGGGCTGATCGCGCGCACCGCACGCAGCGCCTCGAGGGTCCCGGTGCTGCCGCCGGCGATATGGAACTCCTCCTCGGTGCCCACGATCAGGTCGAAATCGCCCAGCCACTGCTGCAAGTGACGACTGACCTCGGCGTCGGCGACGAAGCGCGTCTCGCCGTCGCCGGGCGAGGTCAGACCCCACAGCACCGGGCGGTAGTCGATGTCGAGCACCCGCTTGACACCGTGGGCGGCGGCGGCATCGAGCGCCTTGCGGCAGGCGCGCTGGGTGGTCTCGGTGGAGAGGTGGGTGCCGGTAATCGCGAGTGCCCTGGCGCGGGCGATGAACGCCGGGTCGATCGCGCCGGCGTCGATGGCCATGTCGGCGCAGTCGCGGCGATAGAACAGCAGCGGAAAGCTGTCGCGATCCTTGAGCGCCAGCAGCACCAGCCCGGTATGGCGCTCGGGGTCGGTCTGCAGGGCACTGACGTCGACCCCGGCGCGCACCAGCTCCTCGCGCACGAAATTGCCCATCTGCTCGTTGCCGACACGGGAGAGCATGGCCGACTTCAGACCCAGGCGGGCGGTGCCGTAGGCCATGTTGCCCGAGCTTCCGCCAAGGTAGCGGGAGAAGCGGGAGACGTCCTCGAGACGACTGCCGAGCTGCTCCGAATAGAGATCCACCGCTACGCGGCCTAGGCAGATCAGGTCCAGGGAGCGAGGTTTCCTGAGTGAATCCTGCATGGCGTGTCTCCACGTCGTTTGTCATCGAGTGCCGCCGAGCCTCGTGCGGCGACGAAATAAAGCGATGTATCAGTCGATCCCGATCCAGCAGCGCTCCCGATGCGAGCGCTCGATCGCGTCGATCAGGCGATTGATATGGCAGGCCTGGCGAAAATCGGGATAGAGCTCGCGCTGGTCGAGAATGCCCTCGATCAGGTCGCGGACCTCGATGATCTTCTGGTCGTTGTAGCCCAGACCGTGGCCGGGGGCCGGGCTGAATGCGGCGTAGTCGGTGTGCTCGGGGCCGATCAGCAGGGTAGAGAAGCCGCGCCGGCCCTTGGGCCCTTCGTGGCGGTAGAGCTGCAACTCGTTCATGCGCTCCTGGTCGAACACCAGCGCGCCGTGGGTACCGGTGACACAGTAGGCCAGGCCCATCTTGCGTCCGCTGGCGATGCGCGAGGTCTCGATGTTGCCCATCAGCCCCTGGGAGAAACGCAGCATCGCCTGGGCCTGGTCGTCATTCTCGACCTCGCCCATGCCGCTGCCATCCGGCAGCGGGCGCTGGCGGATCAGCGTCTGCAGGTCGCCGCAGACCGTGGTGATCGACTGCCCGGTCAGGTACTCGGCCATGTTGAGAATGTGGGAGCCGACGTCGCCCAGCGCGCCGCTTCCCGCGGTATCGCGTCGCGTGCGCCAGTTGTGGGGCAATTCGGGGTCGGCCAGATAGTCCTCGTTGTGGCGCCCACGGAAGTGCACCAGCTCGCCGATCTCGCCGCTGGCGATGATCTCGCGGGCCAGCTGGGTGGCCGGGTTGCGGATGTAGTTGAAGCCCACCAACGTTTTTACGCCGGCGCGCTCGGCGGCCTCGGTCATGCGCTCGGCGGAGGCGGTGGTCAACGCCAGTGGTTTTTCCGAATAGACGTGTTTGCCCGCGGCGATGGCGGCCAGGGCCATCGACTCATGGAGAAAGTTGGGGGCGCAGATATCGACCACATCGATGGCGGGGTCGGCGACCAGCTCGCGCCAGTCGCCGGTGGCGCGGGCGAAGCCGAGTTCAGCCGCCTTGCTCGCTGCCAGGGCGGCGTCGGTCTCGGCCAGCAGGTCGCAGACCGGCAGCGCCGGCAGGGTGAACACCCGTGGGGCGGCGTGCAAGGCGATGGCGTGGGCCTTGCCCATGTAGCCGGTGCCGATCAAACCGATGTTGAGTGTCTGTTGCATGGCGTGGTTCCTGGATGGAAGCGGATGCATCGACGCGGTGGATGAGCTGCCCGCAAGGGCTCGGGAGCGCGGCGGTCGCATCTCGCGACGAAGGGGCTGGCATCGGCTGACACCACTACCGCGGCCGTGGGTAAAAGCGTCAGGAGACGGCAGCACGGGATGCGGTCGGGCTCTCCGCCGGCGTGCGCTGAAACTCGGCCAGCTCGGCATCCAGGCTCTCCAGCTCGGCGCCGCCGGCCATCATGTTGAGCACCTCCTCGCGGCTGATCTCCGACTTGCGGAAATAGCCCAGGCTGGTACCTCGCTTGAGCAGGGTGAAGGCGTCGGCCACCGGGTAGGCGTGGTGGACGTTGTGGGTGATGAAGATCACCGCCAGTCCGTCGTTGCGCGCCTTGGCGATATAGCGCAGCACCACCGAGGCCTGCTTGACCCCCAGCGCCGAGGTGGGTTCGTCGAGGATCAGCACCTTGGCGCCGAAGTAGACCGCCCGCGCGATCGCCACGCACTGGCGCTCGCCGCCGGAGAGCGTGCCCACCGGCTGGCTGGGGTCGCGCACGTCGATGCCGATCCTGGCCATCTCCTCCATGGCGATGCGGTCGGCCTGCTTCCAGTCGATGCGCTTGAGCGGTCCCCAGCCCACGGTCGGTTCCCGGCCCATGAAAAAGTTCCGGGTGATCGACATCAGCGGGATCATCGCCAGGTCCTGGAATACCGTGGCGATGCCGCTATCCAGAGCGTAGGCCGGCGACTTGAAGCGCACCGGTTCGCCGGAGACCCGCATCTCGCCCGAGGTGGGCTTGTGGACCCCGGAGAGCGTCTTGATCAGGGTCGACTTGCCGGCGCCGTTGTCGCCCAGCAGGCACATCACCTCGCCGGCGTGGACGTGCAGCGAGACGTCGTTGAGGGCAATGACGTTGCCGAAATGCTTGCTGACGTGGCGCATTTCGATCATCGGGACGGTGTCGTTCATCAGCGAGCCTCCATCATCTTCTTGCGCACAAAGTTGTTGAACAGCACCGCGATCAACAACATGACGCCGAGGAACACCTTGAACCAGTCGGTATTGACGCCGGTATAGAAGATGCCCATCTGCACCATGCCGAAGATCAGCGCGCCGAGGGCGGCGCCGACCGCCGACCCGTAGCCGCCGGTGAGCAGGGCGCCGCCGATGACCACTGCGATGATCGCCTCCAGCTCCTTGAGCATGCCGCGGATGGTATCGGCGGAGCCGGTGTCCATGACCTGCAGGCTGGCGAAGACGGTGGCCGAGAGCGCGGTGAAGATGAACAGCGATATCTTGACGCGGTGAACCGGCACCCCGGAGTTGCGCGCGGCGTTGGCATCCCCGCCGCTGGCGAAGATCCAGTTGCCATAAGGCGTGAACAGCAGCACCCAGGTAGCCAAGGCGGTCAGCCCCAGCCACCAGACGATCGACACCGGGATGCCGGTCACCATCGGATTGCCGGCGAAGTTGGTGGCGATCCAGCCGTGGCTGGCCATCCATGCGAACAACCCGGTGGCGACCTCGCCGGAAAAGAGCGTCGCCAGCCAGTCGTGGGGAATATGATTCTGAATGCCGCCGATCTGGGTGCGTCCGGTAAGCAGGCGGCAGCCGCCGATGGCCAGCCCGCGCAGGATGAACAGGAAGGCGAGGGTGACGATGAACGAAGGTAGGCCGGTGCGGTTGACCAGATAGCCGTTGCACCATCCGACCAGAACCGCACAGGCGAACGCCAGCAGCAGCGCCGCCCACAGCGGCCAGCCGTACTGCACGGTGGGAATCGCGATGATGATGCCGGCCAGCCCGATCATCGAGCCGATGGAGAGGTCGAACTCGCCGCCGATCATCAGCAGGGCGGCGGCGGTGGCCAGAATGCCCAACTGGGCGGAAACCTCCAGGAAGTTCATGATCCCGGCGGGCGTGAACATGCCGGTGCCGCTGGCGGCGACGATGAAGAAGGCGAGCACCAGCACGGTGCCGGCGATGGCGCCCAGTTCCGGGCGCCGCATGATCTTCTTCCAGGTCGCGACGGCGGCGATGCGCTCGTCCTCCCGGGTAGCGTCTTTGGCTGCGGGGGTTGCTGTCATGGCAGTGATCTCCTGCGATTCGCGATGGCGGGGCGGGCCGGAAACTAGCGAATGCCCTTCTTGCTAAGTTCCATCACTTGTGCCGCGTTCTGCTTGGTGACGAAGCCGGGACCCGTTGCCACGTCGCCGGCCGGCATCAGGCCGTTCTGGGCGTACTGCTCGAGGAAGATCACCGGCAGGTAGCCCTGCAGGTACTGCTGCTGGTCGATGGCGAAATCCAGCCCGCCCTGCTGAAGCGCCAGCAGGATGCCGGGGGAGAGGTCGAACGTGCCCAGCGTGAATTGATCGGTGACGCCCTCGTCGCGCATGGCCTGGATCATCGGCTCCGCCGAGATCGGACCCAGCGTGAGGATGCCTTTGATATCCCGATGCTGATTGAGATAGGCAATGATGGCGTTGCGGATTTCGGTGGGGTCGTAGGAGGTCGCGAGCTGATCAGCGTTGCCGTCGAAGCCGTCGATGAAGCCGTCGCAGCGCTGATCGAGGCCCTGGTTGCCCTGTTCGTGGTTGATGCACAAGCCTTTCTCGACGCCCATCTCGCGCATCCGCTCGGCGGCAGCCTTGCCGGCCTCGTATTCGCTCTGACCGATGTGGAGCAGAGCGCCGTATTTGGCCGCCGCGTCTCCCCCCGAGTTGATGGTGATGACCGGGATGCCCCTGTCGGAGGCGTTTTGCACCACTTTTCCGAGGGCGTTCTCGTCGGTGAAGGAGATGATCAGACCGTCGGGATCGGAGGCGATGGCGGCCTGGGCCAGCTGCTGCATCTGGGCCATGTCGAAGGTCGAGGGAGAGCGGTATTCGAGCGTGTCGCCCATCTGCTTGGCTGCTTGCTCGGCCCCATTCTTGACCACGGTCCAGAACGGATCCGACGGCACCCCATGGGTGACCATGACGAAGCGATGATTGGCGGCGCTGGCCAGGGCCGAGGTCGTCAGGCAGGCGGCGGCGAGCGTGATGGCGAGAAGGCGTTTGTGAGATCGCATGGTGGATCCTCTTTATCGTTGTCTTCCGGATAGCGGGTGACGTGACACTCGGCTCAGCCCGCGCCAAAGAATATAAATTTCATTTTCCCCGCAATACAAATCATTTGTTCTATACTTTGGTATGAATGGAATTTTTATTCCAAAATCTCTAAGCTTGCTTCCATTGCTGCCCGATCCTGAAACGGGGTCGCAAGCCGTGCTTTTTACAAGGGTTTTTCTCATGCCTATTCAGGATTTCGAGGCACTCGAAAGCCAGATCACTGAAGCGTATGCCTCGCTCAGCCGCCGGCTGCAGCAGACGGCGAGATTCCTGCTCGATAATCCTCAGGAGGTCGCGTTCGCGACCGTCGCCAAACTGGCGGATCAGGCTGGCGTCACTCCCTCGACGCTGATCCGCTTCGCCAACAGCTTCGGTTTCACCGGATTTTCGGAGATGCAGGAGCTGTTTCGTGCGCGTCTGGTCAATGAGCTGCCCAATTACGCGGAGCGTATCCGCGCCGTGCGCGCGGCCACTGGGGAAACCCCGGACAGCACCCAGCTGCTGTGGGAGTTCGCCGAGGCCAACCGGCATGCGCTGGAAGGTCTTCCGAGTCGCATCGATCCCGACGACCTGGAGCGCGCGCTGGACATTCTCGAGCACGCGGAGATCGTTCATGCCATCGGCGCGCGGCGCAGTTTCGTGGTGGCCAGTTATGTCACCTACGCGCTGCACCACATCGACAAGCGAGCAGTCCTGATCGATGGCCTGGGTGGTATGCACGGCGAACAGGTCAAGGCGATCGGTGCCCGTGATGCGCTGCTGGTGGTGAGCTTTTCACCCTATGCCGAGGAGACCCGGCAGGCAGCCAGCAGTGCGGGCGAGCGCAACATTCCGCTGGTCGTGATCACCGATTCGAGCCTTAGCCCGCTGGCACGCCTGGCTGACGTGGGGCTGGTGGTGCAAGAGGCCGAGGTCAAGAGCTTTCGCGGGCTGAGCGCATCACTGTGCCTGGCCCAGGCCTTGGCGATCGCACTGGGGGTGCGTCAGGACCGAGCTACGGAGTCCGCAGGCTCGGGATCGACCACGTCCGGACCGGTGGGTGTCATATCCGATGATGGGTCGGGCCGACGAGGCTCACGAGATTAAAGGAGATAGCCTATGAGACTGGCGCTGATCGGTGCCGGGCGGATCGGCAAGGTACATGCCGCCGCCATCGCCGCACACCCCGAGATCGTCCTGGCCGGGGTGTGCGACCACGACCCGGCGGCAGCCCGGCGACTGGCCGAAACCCACGACAGCCAGGTGCTGGCGGTGGATGCGGTGTTCGACGATGCCGAGATCGACGCCGTGCTGATCGCCTCCAGCACGCCCACCCACGCCGACTACCTCGAGTGCGCGGCGCGGGCCGGCAAGGCGATCCTGTGCGAGAAGCCGATCGCCCTCGACCTGACCCGCACGCGGGAAGCGCTGGCGGTGCTGGCGGCGCACCCGGTGACCTGCGCCCTGGGCTTCAACCGCCGCCACGACCCCCAGTTCGCCGCGCTCAAGCAGGCCATCGTCGAGGGGCGCATCGGCCAGTTGGAGACGCTGACCCTGATCAGTCGCGATCCGTCGCCGCCGCCGGCGGAGTACGTCGACGCTTCCGGCGGCCTGTTCCGCGACATGACCATCCACGACTTCGACATGGCACGCTGGCTGCTCGACGAGCCGATCCACGCCATTCATGCCGAGGGCGCCTGCCTGATCGACCTGGCGATCGGTGCGGCCGGCGATATCGACACCGCGATGATCACGCTCGTCACCGCCAGCGGCCGGCTGTGCCATATCGACAATTCGCGCCGCGCCAGCTACGGCTACGACCAGCGCATTGAGGCGTTTGGCAGTCTCGGCATGCTCCAGGCACAGAACGAGACCGAGACTCGCCTTCGCTTCGCCGGTGCGGCGGGCCAGGTCGAGGAGAATCCGCAGCCCTTCTTCCTCGAGCGTTACGCCCGTGCCTATCGGCGCGAGCTGGATGATTTCGTTGCCAGCTGGCGCGAAGGCCGATCACCGCTGGCGGGCGCCGAGGACGGCCTGCAGGCGCTCCGCCTGGCCAGCGCCGCGGATCTCTCGCGCCGCGAGGGCCGCCGCGTGGCGCTGAGCGAGATCGACTAGCCCGCTATCCATGCGGCGTCGCCCGGTGCCGCCTTGTGAACAGGAGGAATCTGGATGGAATCGCTTCGCATACGGCCTCATGCGGCCGACGATCAGGGGTGCGTGCTCGACGTCACGCCCCGATCCGCCGGCTGGGAGTACGTCGGTTTTCGCGTGCACCGCCTGTCGGTCGGACAGTGCCTGGAGGCGCACACCGACGATCGCGAGCACTGCCTGGTGCTGCTGAGTGGCCGTGCCACGGTCGCCAGCGGGGAGCAGCGCTGGGACAACATCGGCGAGCGCATGAGCGTGTTCGAACGGGTCCCGCCCCACGCCGTCTACCTGCCCGATGGCGTCGGCTACCGGGTAGAGGCCCTGACCGATCTGGAACTGGCGGTGTGCAGCGCGCCGGGGCACGGCGGACACCCCGCTCGCCTGATCGCGCCCGGGCAGATCCGGCGCAGCACCCGCGGCGAGGGCAGCAACGTGCGCCACGTCCACGATATCCTGCCGGAGACGGAACCCGCCGACAGCCTGCTGGTGGTGGAGGTCTATACGCCGGCCGGCAACTGGTCGAGCTATCCGCCCCACAAGCACGACATCGACGACCTCCCGCGGGAGTCGCGGCTGGAGGAGACCTACTACCATCGTATCGACCCGCCCCAGGGCTATGCCGTGCATCGCGTCTACACCGACGACCGCTCGCTGGACGAGACCATGGCGGTAGAGAACGGCGACTGCGTCCTGGTGCCGCGGGGCTATCACCCGGTGGGCGCGGCCCACGGCTACCAGCTCTACTACCTCAATGTCATGGCCGGCCCGCGACGGGTGTGGAAGTTCCACAATGATCCCGACCATGAGTGGATGCTTGGCCAGTGAGGTAGTGTCGATCATTTTGAAACCCGCGAACTCGGGCTGTCATTCCGGCGGTGCGCATAAATTCGCCGGGAGCGAATTTGAACGGCCCCAGGCCGGCCTTCGGTGACCGCCAGGGATGGCGGTCATAGCGCAGCGAATAGCCGGAGTGCAGAGCCCACGTAGGCATTCGGGCGGTGATTTATCACACTAGAACGACACGCTGGCCTGCAGCGTGACTTCCAATGGTTCGCCGACCACCACCCGGGTGTCGCCGCCGCTGGAGGGGTAGTAGGTGGTATCGAACAGGTTCTTCACGTTCAGCTGCAAATGGGTGTTGTCGCCCAGCCAGCGGTTGTCCCAGGCGACGAAGGCGTCCGCCACGGTATAGTCGTCGAGGCTGAAGCTGTTGTCGCTGTCACCCTCGCGGCTGCCGACGTAGCGCACTCCGCCGCCGACTCGCCAGCGGCCGTAGTCGGGATTCACCCCCAGTTCTCGTGCCAGCAACACCGAAGCGGTATGACGCGCCACGTTGGGCAGCTCGTTGCCTTCGGTGCCGCCATCCGCATCGTCGAGCACTTCGGCGTCGGTATAGGCGTAGTTGGCGAGGATCGACAGCCGGTCGGCCACCTCTCCCTGCAGCGAAAGTTCGACTCCCTTCGAGCCGCTCTTGCCCACCGCCCGCGACACGCCGTTGTCGCTGACGACGACGTTCTCCTTGGTGATCTCGAAGTAGGCCAGCGACGCCTGCAGCCGGTCGCCGAGGAAACGTTGCTTGATCCCGGTTTCCCAGCCATGACCCTCTTCCGGATCGAAGCTTTGGCCGGTGTCGGTATCCGGCTCGTTGGGCACGAACGACTCGCTGTAGCTGGCGTAGAGCGAAGTCTGCGGCGTCAGCTTGTAGAGCAGGCTGGCGTGGGGCAGAAAGATATTGTCCTGGGTGTCGGTCTCGACCACGAACGGCCGGCCCTGGCCGCCATACTGTTCGGTATGCTGATAACGCCCACCCAGGCCGAGAATCCAGCGTTCACCCAGATGGAGGTTGTCGTCGACGTAGGCGCCGGTGGTGTCGATCTCGTCGAGGCGATGACTGGTGCTGTCGAGATAGGTGGCGCCGTCCAGGGTCAGGTCGCCGCGGTTCGGATCGTAGATCGAGATCGTGTCGGTGGCGCCGCGATAACGGTCGGCGAGATAGTCGCGGCGGCGCTCGTGATCGATGCCGACGGTCATCTCGTGGCGAGTGCCGGCGAGTTCGACGTCGCCCAGCAGCTCGGCGGCGGTATAGATCACCCGGCGATCGAAGCCGTGATTGGCGTCGGCGCGACGCCTGGCGGTGCCATCCTCGGCAACGCTCAATACTCGCGGCTGGCCATCGTCGTACTGCCGCCGGTTCCAGCCGTAGGTCAGGCGGCTGGTCCAGGCGCTGTTCAGATCCTGCTCCCAGCGGGCGGTGAACGACTGATCGTGGCCGGTCACCCGCGACCAGTTCTCGTCGAACCGGCGCTTGCGCGGCACGTCGACGGGATCGCCGTCGACGAAGGCGGTGCCGCGATCCAGGGTCAGGTCGTAATCGCGATATTCGTAGGCGAACCACAGCCGGGTGTCGTCGTCCTCCCAGCTCAGCGAGGGCGCCACCACCGTCTGGCGGTTGCTGCCGAAGTCGCGCCAGTACTCCTCGTCCTGCTGGCCGACGATGAACCGGAACGCCGCGCCGCTGTCGCCCAGCGGCCCGGTGACGTCGACGCTGGCATCGCCGCCGCCGAAAGAGGTGCCCTTGCCACTGATGGTGCGCTGCCACTCGTACTGCGGCTTCTTGCTGACGACGTTGATCACTCCGCCGGGCTCCTGGATGCCGTAACGAAACGAGCTGGGGCCCTTGAGCACTTCGATGCGCTCGGTGGTGAACAGCGGAAAGGTGTTGCGCGGCTGGCGGATGCCGTCGCGCAGGGTCGAACCGTCGCTGTTGCTGCCGAAGCCACGCTTGATGAAGCCCGCCTCGGTGCCGCCCATGGTATTGCCCTGGGTGATGCCGTTGACGTAGCCCATGGCGTCGGTCAACGAATCGGCACCGATGTCGTCGAGCATCCGGGTGCCGATCTGGTCCACCGTGCGCGCCTGGCTCAGGAAGTCGGTGGCGCGACCGGTGACCATGCTGGTGGGGCCCGGGCGATAGGTGTCGTCGACCGGAGCCGCCGATGCCGCCTTGACGACCAGCGGGTCGAGGGCCGTGGCGCCGGTCTCGGCGGCCTGCGCCGCGGGGAGGTGCAGCACGGCCATCGCCAGCGCCATCGGCGAGTACTGGCAAAGTCTGGAGGTGATACGCATGACAGGGGTTCCCGGGATGATCTCGTTATCGCGGGTCTCGAGACCCGTCGTTGGTGTTGTCTATCTATCGTTGGTGTTGTCGTTCCGAGGCGGGTCGCCGGCGTAGGTCGCCTGGAAAGTACCGCTGGCATCGATCGGCATGAACCGGCCATAGAGCGAGTCCAGGGTCTCTTCGGGGTCGAGCGCCGCGCACTGGCGGGGATGGAGCCAGCTGGCAATGGCCTGCAGCGCCACCACCGAAAACGGCCCCTGGTGGTAGCCGTGCCAGAGCGCATGGAAGCCGCCGTCGTTGACCGCCGACAGCGCCGGCCACCCCGGGCGACGGGCCAGGACATCGGCCATGTCGCGCTGGGTATCGCTCGCATCGACGCCGAAGCCGGCGCGAATCGAGCCGCCCTTCGGCCACTGCGCGGCAGTGGCGATGATGACGTCGGGGTCGCGGGAAAGAATGGTTTCCGGATTGAGCACGTTCTCGGTGCCAGAGCTCATGCCGGCGGCGATGTTGTCGCCCCGGGCGTACGCCACCAGGTCGGCGAGGCCCGAGTCGAAGTTGCTGCGGCAGCAATCGACCTTGAGCCCGGGGGCGATATCGATCAGCACGCGGGGTCGACGGGTGACGGCAGCGAGACAGTCGTCGACTGCGGCCTGCTCGGTCTCGAGCTGCTGGATCATCGCATCGGCGCGAGGCTCGGCACCCAGGGCGCGGCCCAGCAGCCGCAACGAAGGGACGCTCTCCTCCAGTGGGTGTTCGCGGAAGTCGATGAACAGGATCGGGATCCGTAGTGCGTCCAGCTGTGCCAGCAGCGGCGAGGTCTGCAGCTCGCGGTAGCGCGAGGCATCGGCGACGATCAGGTCCGGGCCGAGGGTGACCAGGGCTTCGGCGCTGGGCATGGCGTTGTTGGCCGTTCCCAGCGTCGGCAGCTCGGAGAGGGCGGGAAAGGCCGCCTCGAACCGGGACTGGGCCACCGGATCGAAGCTCTCGAGCGAACCGCGCCAGCCGCTCATGCGCGCGACGGGATCGGGCAGCAGCGCGGCGAGGGCGAACAGGTGGCGCGGGTTGTCGAGGAAGATGCGCCGCGGCGGCGCCCGCAGCGTGAGCTCGCGGCCAGCCAGGTCGGTCAAGGTGACGGGGAAGCGGGGTGTCGCGCCAGGGTCGGTGCTCTCCGACGCCATTGCGGTCATCGACCACAGCAGCGCTGAACCGATCCCGATGATGGCCAGGCCAAGACGGCTGGCGAAAAAGGCAAGCATCGTTTTTCTTCTATTTGATTAAAGATAATCATTATCATTGTTATTCGTGACACGGTCAACGCGGCGCTAGGGTTTGTAAGAAAAGTCGGCGAGCGAAGGCAAGACAAGGCAAAAATCGGCGAAAGAGGACCGGGCTGGCGCTCCAGTTTACGGGGTGTAAATGAGCATCTTGACCGGGCTGGCGCACCAGCCGATTTTTAACGCCGTATTGCCGAGCGCAGACAGTTTTCGTATAGAGCCTAGCCGCCAGGCCACGCTGGCCGACGCGTCGGGGAACTCGGAAAGATGGCTAAGGCATCGAATCCAGGTGAGCCCTGTCGAAGGGGGCGATCGTCCAGTCCTTGCCACCCGTGGGAGCGATCCACAGCGGAATCGCGTTGGCCGAGCGTGGCCCGGCCGGGCTGCCCTGGGTCAACCCGCGTACGGCGCGCACCAGCCCGGAGTGGCCGACGATCAGCGGCGTGTCGGCTTCCTCGAGCAGGGCGTTGAGGGTGGTGGCGATGCGTTCGACGAACGTCTCCCAGGATTCGCCGCCCGGCGGCGTACTCATGTAGGGAATGGTATCGGGGATCGGCTGGCCCTCCAGCTCGCCCCAGTGGCGCTCCATCAATCCATCGACGACACGATCCGGCGCGCGACCCAGCGCCAGTTCGGCGGTGCGGTAGGCGCGCTGCAAGGGGCTGGAAGCCACCAGCGACCAGTCGATGTCGCCCAGTAGTGCCCGCGCGCGTCGCGCCTCCTCCTCTCCCCGCGGGGTCAGCGCCACGTCGTGCTGGCCACCGATGCGGCGTTCGAGATTGCGGGTGCTCTGGCCATGACGCAGGAAGACGAAGGGGCGGCGAATCAAGGTGGGCATGGCGATGGGCTCCAGCGCATCAGCAAAGCGACCATCTTACCCGGCCCGGTGCGGCTGTCATCCCCCGGCGGTGTCGACCTGGAAGCGTGCGGTGGCCGGATCGGCGCGGTAGTGACGGGCCCAGGCCGGTGCCTCCCGCGCCAGAGTCAGCACGCCGTCGAGAATGCGCGCCACCTGGGCGTCGTCGTGCAGAACGTTCAGGCTCAGCCGTATCCAGCCGGGCTTCTCCAGCTCGTGGCCCTGCCCCAGCCGCTCGACCAGCGCTCCGGAAGCCGCGGCGTCGATGCCGAGCAGGCGGTGGGCGTAGGGGCCGGCGCAGGCGCAGCCGCCGCGAGCCTGGATACCGTGGACGTCGGACAGCATGCGGGTGAAGAGCTGATGATGGATCCGGTTGCCGGCATCGTCGCGCACTCGAAAGGAGAAGATCGGCAGTGCCGGCACGTCCTGGCGACCGAGCAGTTCCAGCCGCGGCTCGTCGGCCCAGCAGGCGAGCGCGCGTCGGCGCAGCTCGGCATCGCGCCGGGCGATCTCGGGCAGCCCGATGGCCGCCTTGACCAGCAGCGCCAGCGCGGCGCGAATGTCGCCGACCACATTGGGGGTGCCGCTCTCTTCGCGGGCTTCGAGACGGCTGCTGTAGTGGTGTGTCCAGGGCGAGACGAAGCTGACCGTGCCGCCGCCGGGCAGCGACGGTGTGCGGCGGTGAACGAGCGTGTCGCGGACCACCATGACGCCGGACGCCCCAGGTCCGCCGACGAACTTGTGCGGCGAGAAGACGATGGCGTCCTTGCGGCAGTCCGGCGCGGGCGCCATGTCCATCGTCAGGTAGGGGCCGCCGCCGGCATAGTCCCACACCGCCAGGGCGCCGCGCCGCTTGAGGCGCCGGGTGATGTCGTCGACGTCGCTGACGATCCCGGTGACGTTGGAGGCGGCCGAGAAGGCGCCCACGATCAGATCGCTGCCGTTGACGGTATCCAGCGCCCGCTCCAGCGCCACGGTGTCCGGCCCCCCGGCCTCGCCCTCGGGAATCTCCACCAGCACGGCGCCGCTCTCCCGCCACGGCAGGAGGTTGGAGTGATGCTCGTAGGGGCCGACCAGCACGCTGACCCGCTCGCCACACCGCACGCGGGCGGCGATATCGAGCAGCGCCACGATCCGGTTGATACCGGCGGTGGCGCCGCTGCCGCTGAACACCACGTGGCAATCCTCGGCGTTGAGCTCCCGCGCGATCAGCGTCCGCGCCTCCTGGCGCAGCCGGGTCATGGTCTGCCCGCAGTGCGAAGCTTCGGTGTGCGAGTTGGCGTAGAACGGCAGGATCTCTTCACTGATGAAGCGCTCGACCTGGCGCAGTGCACGGCCGGAGGCGACATAATCGGCGTAGAGCAGCCGCCGTTCACCGAAGGGGGTGACGAACGGCATGTCGTTGCCGATCAGACCTTCCCGCAGCCGGGTCAGCAGATCCGGTCCGGACAGGGAGCGGCGAAAATCGGCGAGCGTCGTCATGGCGGCACCTTGGTGTGGGAAGAGGAGGATGTGGAAAGAGGAGGATGTGGAAAGGGGAGCGCGAGCCTCCAGCGCGTCCGGCTATGATATCCCGACGCGGACGGGTAAATTTCTCGATATGACCTGGGAATCAATCATTACGTGAGTGTTTTGACACCATGAGCAACGCCAAATTGGATCATTTCAACCTCGCTATCCTGCGTACGCTGCAGCAGCGTCCCGGACTCTCCCAGCGCGAGCTGGCGGAGCGGGTCAATCTCTCCCAGAACGCTTGCTGGCGGCGGATCAGACAGCTCGAGGAGGCGGGCGTGATCGAGGCGCGGCGGCTGGTGCTGAGCCGTCAGGCGCTGGGATTCGGGCTGGTGGTGTTCTCCATGATTCGCACCCGCAGCCACTCGCGGACCTGGCTGGCGGCGTTCCGCGAACATGTGCTGGGGATTCCCGAAGTGATCGACTTCTATCGTATCGGCGGCGACTACGACTACATGCTCAAGATCGTGACGCGGGACATCGGTGCCTTCGATCTGATCTACCAGCGCCTGATCGACGGTTTCGAGATCGACACCGTGACCTCCTACTTCGCCATGGAGGCGCTGGCGGAGAGCCGCCCGCTGCCGGTGTGACGATGACTCACGACCGGGCTGCGGTCAGCGTTTCAAACCGTCTGCCACAGCATCGGATCCGGATCACCGAGTGTCGTGGCGATGATCCGCAGGGCGTGTTCCAGCGCTTCGCGGCTCTCCGCGGCGCTGATGCAGACACGGATCGCCTGGGGCGCGCTGACGCTGCCGAGGCAGAAGCTTTCGGCCGTGCTGACGTTGACCCCTTGCGCCTGGAGCTGGCTCACCACATGGCTGGTACGCAGCTCGCCCGGTAGCGGCAGCCACAGATAGAATCCGCCGCGATGCCCACGCGGGGAGAACTCGCCCAGCCTTTCCATCGCGCGGTCAAAGCGCCACTCCAGCTCTTCGCGCTGCCATTGCAGCAGTGCATCGGCGTCGCCGCTCTCGATCCAGCGGCAGACCAGCGAGGCCATCAGCGGCGGTGGCATCCAGCTCTGCGCCCGCAGCGCCGCCGTCAATCGCCCCTGCAGCGCCGGAGGCGCGCGCATGGCGCCGACGCGCAGGCCGCCGCCGAGGAGCTTGGCGACCGAGAACAGCGTCACCGTGCACTCGGGGGCCAGTCGATAGAGCGGTGTCACCGGTTCGTCATCGAGCTGGGGGTGGATGTCATCCTCGATCAGCCAGAACTGCCGCTCCCGGGCCAGGGCGACCAGGGCATGACGGCGCGTCTCGCTCAGCCTCGCAGTGGTGGGGTTATGGCAGTCCGGCATCAGGTAGAGCGCGCGGAACGGCTGCTGTTCGAAAGCGCGAGCCAGCGCATCGATGTCGATGCCTTCCTGGTCGTGGGCGATCGCCACGCTCTTGAGCGAGAGTTGCTGCAGGCCGCTGATCAGGCCCGGATAGGTCAGGCGCTCGGCTGCCAGCCGTTCGCCGGGCGACAACAGGGCGCTCAGGCTCAGGAAGATGCCATGCATGCCGCCCTGATTGATCAACAGCTCATCCGCCGGGACGGCGCGGCCCAGCGTTGCCAGCCAACCCGAGATCACCTCTCGCTGCCACTCCTGGCCGGCCTCCGGTTGATAGTCGATAGCCGCCCGCAACAGCGCCGGATCGTGCTGAATCGAGCGCATCGCATTGGCCAGCGATGCCTCGCGTTGCGGGTGGGGCGGCGGCAGCGACAGGCTGAGATCGACGACGCCGCTGTCCGGCGCGGCGCGGCGGACATGATCGAAAGCCGGGTGGGGCGCCCCCGTGTCGCGCACATAGGTACCGCTGCCGACACGTGCGGTGACGACCCCGCGCTGTTCGGCGAGCGCATAGGCCCGGGTGATCGTACCGACGGTGACGCCGAGGGCGTCCGCCAGGCGTCGTTGCGGTGGCAGCTTGGCGCCCGCCGGCAGTTCGCCGCTGGCAGCGGCGGCGGCGATGGCATCGGCCAGTTCGCGATAGCGCGAGCCTTGGCCGGGTAGGAGGGGTTTCCAGATTGTCATGGTGACAAAAATCGAGTTGACCAGGAGATTACGCGGTTTATGCTCGAATTGTTCGGCCTGCGGGCCGCAAAGTCAATAGAATTGTACCCATGCGATTTTGAGAAACGATTCTCCGAGAGGTTTCCGATGTCTACTGCCCTGACGTTCCGCGAACTGCCTTACGCCCGCGAAAGCCTGGCGACCGTGCTGTCAACGACAGGGGCAATTGGCGAAGACGGCGTGGTGGTGACGGATGCCACGCTGTTCTACCCCCACGGTGGCGGACAGCCGGGGGACCGGGGCGTGTTCATCACCGCCGATGGCCGCACCTTGACGGTTCATGACACGCGCAAGGGCGCCAACGGGCAGGTCCATCACCTGCTCGACCCGAACCATGGGCTGGAGGCAGGGCAGAGCGTCACCCAGCAGATCGACTGGGCGCGGCGCTACGCCCACATGCGCATGCACACCGCGCTGCATCTGCTGTCCGTCGTCGTTCCCCATGGCGTCACCGGCGGCAGCATCGGTGCCGATCGTGGCCGGCTCGATTTCGATCTCGGCGAGGCCAGCTTCGACAAGGAGGAGCTGAGCGAGCGGCTCAATGCGCTGATCGCAGCCGACTATCCGGTGACCAGCGAGTGGATCAGCGAAGCCGAGCTCGACGCCCGGCCCGAACTGGTGAAGACGATGTCGGTGGCACCGCCACGCGGCGCTGGCGAGATCCGGATGGTCCGCATCGGCGACGTCGACTATCAACCCTGCGGCGGCACACACGTCGCCTCCACCGCCGAGGTCGGCCCGGTCCAGGTCGCCAGCATCAAGAATCGCGGCGCGCGCAATCGCCGCTTCACCCTGACCTGGGCGGAAGCGCCGGGCGGTGGCCAATGACCTCGCTGGCCTGGTGGTTCTCGGTGGCGCTGTTCTCGATCTCGATGACCGGCACGCCCGGCCCCAACAACGTGATGTTGACCGCCTCCGGCGCGCTCTACGGCTATCGCCGCACGCTGCCGCACATCTTCGGCATCATGGCGGGCTGTTTCGTGCTGTTCATGGCGGTGGCGTTGGGGTTGGGCGTGCTGTTCGAGCGCTTTCCGGTGGTTCAGCAGGCGCTCAAGATCATCGGCGCCATCTACCTGCTCTACCTGGCTTGGAAGATCGCCACAGCGCCACCACCGGACCTGGCTGCCAGGGAGGGCGCACGACCGCTGACCGCATGGCAGGCGGCGGTGTTCCAGTTCGTCAATCCCAAGGCGTGGGTCATGGGTATCGCGCTGATCGCCGGGTTCATGCCGCACCAGGGATCACTGATCGTGAACGCGACCGTGCTATCGCTGTTCATGGAGTTCGTCGGATTTTTCTGCATCTCGTGCTGGGCCGGCTTCGGCATGGCGATCGGCAGGTTGTTGAAGACGCCACGAGCGTGGCGCATCTTCAACGGCGTGATGGGGCTGGCGACGGCAGCCTGCGTGGGCTTCATCCTAAGCTAGCACGATGCGCAGCTAGAACGACGAGCCCGGCTGACGCAGGAACTCGATCTCCTCCGGTGTCGATTTTCGCCCCAGGATCGCGTTGCGGTGCGGATAGCGGCCGAAGCGTTCGATGATCTCGCGGTGGCGATGCTCGAAGCGGACCTGCTCCTCCATCCCGGGCTGGTCGAACAGTCCGGTCGCCCGGTCGTGGATCGCCAGCGACTCGCTGTGCATGAACGGCATGTAGACGAAGATCCGCTGCGGCGTGGGCAATCTGGCGTCATCGCCGGCGGCGATCGTCTCCTGCGCCAGCGCGAGGGCCAGCGGGTCCTGGGCGAAGGCGGCCGGGGTGTCGCGATGAACGTTGCGCGAGAACTGGTCGAGCACCAGGATCTCCGCCAGCCGACCGGGAGGCGTCTCGCGCCACCGCCAGCATTCGCAATGCGCGGCGGCGGCCAGCGTCTCGCCGAATCGCTCGGCGATGGCGCGATCCAGCTCCGTGTCCTTGCGGAACCAGTCCCTGGGAGTCAGCGCCTCGAACCAGAAGTCGAGAACCTGTTGCGGCGTGGCGATCGTCATCGAGTCGGCCTCCGGGCCAGCGGATGGGGCATCGAGTCCGGCAGCTTATCGCACTGCGGCCCTGGCGCCATAGATGACGAGCCGCGGGGGGCGTACGGAGATCAGGCTGGCACCAGGGCCCGGTCGCGCCGACGGATCTGCCAGGCGAAGCCGAAGCCGACCGGCAGCACCGCGACGGCGGCGAGGGCCAGGGTCGGCGTGGTACCGGACAGCGCGATGATGCCGCCGCCGACCGCAGTGCCCAGCGACTGCCCGGTGAAGAAGGCGGTGGCGAACAGCGACACCGCCGCGCCGCGCCGCTCCGGCGCCATCTGGGTGGCGGTGGTCTGCAGCGTGTTGTGGAGCATGTAGAAGCCCAGCCCGAACAGGTAGCAGCCGATGACGCCGACACCGGGCGTCGGCTTCAGGCAGATGGCGGCCAGCGCGATCGCGATCAGCACGCAGCCCAGCTGGCACAGCCCGCTTTCGCCGAGTCTCGGCACCAGTCGCCGTGCCAGCAGCGCGAAACTCAAGCCCCCGAGCGCGAACACCGCCAGGATCAGCCCGGCCTCGGTCAGCGGCAGCCCGCCGACGACATGCAGGTGACTGGCGACGAAGGCGAAACCGCAGAACACGGCGGCGCCCTCGCAGAACACCGCGATCAGTACCACCCTCGGCCAGGACTTCTGCAACACGTAGCGCAGGCTCACGCCGAGGGACTCCGGCTTGCGCCCCTGGGGCCGCTCGTGACGTCCGGCGCGGTACCACAGCAGCCCGCTGGCGGCGGCGAACAGCAGGGTGTAGACCAGAAACGGCCACTGCCACCAATCCTGCTCCGCAGCCAGCCCACCGAATGTCTGGCCGCAGGCCAAACCACAGATCTGCCCGATCAGAAAGCGTGCCAGCACCGCCTGGCGCTGCTCGTAGGGGACGTTGTCGCCGATCCACGCCATCGCCAGCGGGATGACCGCGGCGCACCCCACGCCCGCCAGCATGCGTGCCGCGATCAGCGTCGCCAGCGTACCCGACAGCGCGCACAGCAGGCTGGCCACGGCGGCGAGCAGGGAGAACAGCGAGATCACGCGCAGCTTGCCGTAACGGTCGCCGCTGGGCCCCAGCACCAACTGCAGGCAGCCGTAGACGATGGCGAAGGCGGTGATGGCCCAGGAGGCGGCGCTCAGGGTGGTGGTATAGACCTCGGCGAGGCGCGGCAGCATCGGATCGAGGATACGCTGGGTGGCGGAGGCGCAGAAGGCGGTCATCGCCAGCAGAATGATCGTGGGCCAGGGCGTAGGCGCTGCGGATTGGGAGGCGGTCGCTGACACGGGCGGCAAGTCCGGGTGAAGGATGGGATGGAAGGATCAGGGTCCTGCGATATTAGCATGCTAAGTGAGATCTGCCGCAGTTTGCACGCAGGCTCTCCCGAACGGCGCCGTCGGCGCCGGGCGGTCAGGCAGAATGCACAATTCGTGAACACTGTTTTCTTATTGGCGTTTCATGCTGGATCCATCTTGCCATCGACGGCAATGAGAGGAGAGTTCCATGAAACACCGCGTCGTCACCATCGGCGTCCTGATCGCCGCGCTGGGCACCGCCGGGATCGCCCAGGCCGATCCAGGGCATGGCCACGGAAAAGGGCATGGCCCTCACGGCAAAGGCCCTCACGGCCACGACCATCACGGCCATGATCATCACGATCGACATGGCGGGGGCCATGACGACTATCGAGACCATCGCGGCTGGCACGAGGGCGGCCATCTCGCCGACCGCTACTACCGCGACGATCGCTACTGGGTGCGCGACTGGCACGCGCGGCATCTGCGGGAACCGCCGCGAGGGCACCGCTGGCTGAACATCGACGGCGACTACGTGCTGGCTGCCGTCGCCACCGGCGTGATCACGGCGATCGTACTGAATCGTTGATCACGGCGATCGTCCTGGAGTGCTGACCGTCGGCGGGGGCGGCGCCTTGGCTCCCGGCATAGGCGGCCTGCCACCAAAGCGGCAGTGTCTCTTTCCCGGCTTCTGGTAGGCTCTTCGCTCCGATGGCCTGGCAGAGTCGACTTCCCATGAATCTCAAGGCGCTCCGACTGTTTCGATTGACCGTCCTGCGCGGTTCGCTGTCGGCGGCGGCGCAGGCGGCCAACCTGAGCCAGCCCGCCGCCAGCCGGTTGATCGCCTCGCTGGAGGCGGAGCTCAAGCTGACACTGTTCGAGCGGACCCACCAGCGACTGTTGCTGACGCTGGAAGGCGAGCGCTTCTATCGCGAAGCCGAGCACATTCTCAACGCCGTCGAGGAGATCCCCACCATCGCCGGCGAGATTCGCCAGCAGACGGTCGAGAGCCTGCGCATCATCACCTCCGCCCCCATCGGCGCCACGCTGCTGCCGGCGGCGGTCGCCCGCCTTCGCGAGTGCTGCCGCGAGCTCAACTGCAAGATCGATATCGGCAGTCGCTTCGACGTCGAGCGCCAGGTGGGATCGCGCCGTTACAACATCGGACTGCTCTCGCTGCCGGTGGAGAACGCCATCGTCGAGCTGGCGGTGGAGCCGCTGCTGCAGGCGACCACCCAGGTGCTGATGCCGGCGAACCATCCACTGGCAACCCTTGATCGGGTGCCGGTCGAGGCGCTGCTGGAGTCGCCCTTCGTCACGCTCAAGCCGCAGCAGATCTGGCGTCAGCGGCTGGACCGGCTGTTCGAGGAAATCGGGCGAAGACCCCGGATCGCGCTGGAGGTCGGCTCGACGCAGCTGGTGCCACGCTTCGTCGAGGCCGGCTTCGGGTTGGGGCTGCTCGACCTGGCCTGCTGCGGTGCCACCGCCGGATCGGGCGTAGCGGCGGGCGGCACGGTAATGCGGCCGGTCACGCCCGCCACCGAGCTGACCTACGCCTGCATCCTCCCCCCGGCGGGGCAGCGCCCCATCGCACGGCGCTTCATCGACGCCTTGCGCGAGACGCTGGAGGCGCGCGGCCGGCAAGACCGCGCGTTCCGTGACGGTGTCACGCTGCTCTCCTGAAGCGGACAGCGCCGCCTGGCGGTGACGGGGTCGGCCGTACTAGAGCTTCAGCGTATAGCCGAGCAGGATGCGGTTCTCGTTGACGTCGCGGGTGAAGTTGGCGCGGCGTGAGGCGTTGCGCCAGCGCAGCGACAATCCTTCGAGCATGCCGCCCTGGACGATGTATTCGATGTCGACATCCCGTTCCCACTCCCGCGCCTCGCCGTCGAAGCCGTTGACGCTGGCCTGGTCGCCCATGGCATAGCGAACCATGAAGGTCAGTCCGGGCAGGCCGAGATCGCTGAAGTCGTAGTCGTAGCGGGCGTGCCAGACCCGCTCTCCGGTCTCGGTGAAGTTGCTGATCTGGTACTGGGAAAACAGGTAGACGTTGGTACCGCTCAGGTAGGTGAAGGGGGTGTCGCCGAACTGGGACTGATAGCCACCACTGAAGGTGTGTCCGTCCAGCCGATAGCGCAGCCGCGTGCTGACGGCGCGGTTGTCCACCTCGCCGGCCTCGGCGGCGCCCTGTTCGCTGGCGTCGAAGTAGCGTATGTCGGCACCCAGCCGACCCGAACCCAGATCGATGCCGTCGCTCAGCCCCACGTAGTGCTGGCGATAGATGTCTTCCAGCTGCGCGTAGTGATAGCCGAGGCGGGCGCGCTTGCCGAGATGATACTCCCCGCCGACGAACTGGAAGCGGGTGCTGGTGGCCCTGCCGTAGGCGCCGCTCTTGCGATTCAGCGCCATCGGCTCGTGCTCGGTCTCGTCGCGCTGTCGAGTGCGGTTGAGCTGGCCCGCCGTCAGCTCCAGCCCGTCGATGTCGGTGGAGGTGATCTGGGTGCCGAGGAACGACTGCGTGAACAGCCGGCTGGAATTGGGACGTAGCGACGGCAGACGCGGCTCGAGATAGCCGTAGCGCAAGATGCTCTCACCGGCGCGGATCTTGGCGGTGGCGCCGAACTTGGTGTAGTCGTCCTCGGCGCGGCCGTCGTCGTCGATCTCGAGCAGGCCGGTGCCGGAACGGGACGGGCTCGAGTCGAGTTTCACGCCCAGCATGCTGATGGTGTCGACGCCGAAGCCGACCGGGCCTTCGGTGAAGCCGGAGTCGGCCCGGAACAGAAAGCCCTGCGCCCACTCTTCGCGCTTGTTGTTGTCCCGGTCGCCCTCGAGGTAGTCGCGGGTGATGAAGTAGTTCTTGAACTCCAGCGAGGCGGTGCTGTCCGCCAGGAAGTCGGCTTGGACCGGGGCGGCGAGCGCCAGGGTCAATGCCAAAGTGCAGGTGCCCGCGAGAGGCGTCGCTATCGACGGAAGCGTTGTCGTCGAAAGGGCCGGGAGCGCGCGTGCGAGTCGGGGTCGCCGGATCGTAGTGCGGTGGCATGGCGTGGTCATGATGAACTCCTGTTCGTTTTTCATGTTGTGGGGAGCTTCTGGAAATTGTCGGGAGCTGCTGGCGCGGCCGCTCACGGCTCGACGCTGGCCATCGAGCGGACGCAGGTTTCCTGCCTCGCCCGCTGAGCGGACGAGGGGCAGTGATCGAAAGGGCGAAAGGCGAGTCTCGAAAAGAGGGAAGCCTAGTGAGGCGCGCTCTCCGGCGCTGTCTCCGGGGTCACGACATCGAAGGCGCCATCGCGCTCGAAGGCGGCGAACTGCTCGGCGGCGAAGGGAGCGATGCCGGCGTTGTCGTGACCGACGTCGGGCACGGTCTGGAACGCCCAGTGGAAGTCGAAGCCGTAGCGGTTTGCCTTCTGCTCGGCGGTCTTGTAGTAGACCCAGGCGCGCTCGACCCGGTTGTTGCCCTGGGCCATGGCCTGGTAGCTGCGGCGCAGGTACTTGTGCCAGGGATCGGTGTCCTCGGCGCCGACGGTCACCAGCAGATTGAGCCCGGCAAGCTGGCGCTGGGCATCACGGTCGACCTCGACCGGTGCGTCCTTGAGTCCGTAGGGCCATTCGTTGTCGGTGTCGGGCAGCGTCCACCAGCCCGCCGCCGAACAGATCGCCGCCTGGACCCGCGACTGCGGCGCGAAGGTCAGCATGCGGTGCACGAACTGGCAGCCTGCACTGTGGCCGAACAGGTAGTAGCGCTGGCGCTCGGTCTGGCCGGACTGCTCGAGATCGGTGAAGAGGCCGTCGATGACGTTGTAGGACCACGCCTCGGGCGGATTGAGCCGGCCGTCGGCACTGACCAGGTTGCCCAGGTTGTAGCCGGCGACGCCGGGGTAGTCCTGCTTGGAGAAGCGCGGCACCACGATGGTGAAGCCGTACTCGTCGGCGGCGTCGATCCAGGCGTCGCGATAATCCTCGGCGTTGCGCTTGAGGCCGGTCAGCACGAACACGATCGGCGTCTTGGCGTCGGCCCCTTCGGGGACGTAACTGGCCACCTCGATCCGGCGCTGGCTCTCCGGCAGGGTGAGGGTCGACTCATGGCTGCCCGTGGCCAGGGTCTGCGAAGTATTTGACACCTGAGAGGTCTGCGAGTGCGCCAGCGGCGACAGGGCGATGCTGCCCAGCGCGAGCATGAGGCGAAGAGAGCGTCTTGGTGTTATTGGCATGATCCTTCCTCTTTTTCTTGTCGATGCGTTCTTGTCGATGCGGCGTTGTGCCACCGAGGCGTTCGGCATCGGTGGGGTGGTTCTCATTCCGCGCTGTCAGCGCTCCGATGCAGGTGTTGCCCTGAGTTCCCGAGTCAGGCGCCCGGCGAGGTCGCGAGCGGAGGCCGCCATCGCCAGCGCGATCTGGCGGCTCCGGCCGGTGTAGTGCTCGGGGAGCAGAGCTTGCTCGAGCGTGGCGCGGTCGCCGTAGTGGCGGCGCACGGTGTCGTCGTCGAACAGCGCCTCGGCAAAGGTGCGAGCCCCGTCGCGACTGGCGACGATGGCCTCATGAACGAGATCGTGGGCGCGCTGGCGGCCGATCTCGTCGCTCAGTTCGAGCATGATGTGCTCGGACATCAGCGGCGCGGCGTTGGCCATCAGGATCTCGCGCATCCGCTCGGGATGGGGCTCCAGCCGGGTCAGCAGCGTGCGCTGGGTGGCGGCGACGCGATAGGCGAGCGCCCCGGCCTGGTCGAGCAGCCTGTAGAGGCGAAAATTGCACGACGCATCGCCCTCGTGGGAGGGGCGGGCGGTCTCCAGCGCCGGCGCCACCAAGCCGCGCAGCTCGCCGGCCTCGGCCAGCAGGTTAACGGCGTACTTGGGGTTGAACTTGTGCGGCATGGTGCTGCTGCCGACCACCTCCTCGCCCTGGTTCTCGCTGACCTCCTCGAGCTCGTTGGCCATCAGCGTGTAGAGCTCCTGGCCGAGACGCTCGCAGCCGGCGGCGTAGAGTCCCAGCGTGGTGATGTACTCGACCAGGCCATCGACGGCGGCGCGGGAGTGAACCCGCGACACGCCGAGGCCGAGCCGGGCGGCCAGCGCCTGCGCCAGTGCCTGCCCCTCGTCGCCGTAGCTGTGCATGGCGCCGCTGGCGCCGCCGAAGGTGAGCACGAAGGCGCGGGATTCCACCGCCTCCAGCCGCTCGACGTTGCGCTCCAGCTCCTCGATCCAGCCGGCGACCTTGTAGCCGAAGGTGATCGGCAGGGCGTGGCGGCGGTTGGTGCGCGAGACGCACGGCCACTCGGCGCCGCGCTCGGCGAGATCCGCCAGGCACTGGAGCTGTGCGGCGAGCTGCGCCTTGAGCCAGCGGTGCGAGCGCTCGAGCTGCAGCATCTTGCCAGTGAGGATGATGTTCTGGGTGGTGGCGCCGAGATGGACATAGCCGCCGGCGTCGCCCTCGCAGCGTTCGGCCAGCGCTCGCACCAGCGACATCACCGGCGACATCGTGCGCTCGATATCGGCGGCCAGCGCCTCGCGATCGAGCTGGTCGAGGGTCGCGCAGCGCTCGATCTCCGCGGCGGCGGCGGCAGGGATCATGCCCCGCTCGGCCTGGGTCAGGGCTAGCGCACGCTCGACCTCCAGCCACGCCTGCCAGGTGGCGTCGCGGGAAAAGAGGTGATCGGTCGAATCGGGAAGCTGAGCAGTATTCATGGTCGGTTCTCGCCAAAGGTGTGCAGAGTCGGTCGACGTCGCAGGTTCAGGCCATCGGTTGGCGGAAGATCGCGGCTCATTTCACACCGACGAACAGCGCGGTATAGACGAACAGCACGATCAACCCGCCGATCAGCGGGATCGCGGTGCGCTTGACGATATCGATGGGCGAGCAGCCGGCGGCCTCGCTGACGGCGATGATCACCCCGGAAACCGGTGACAGCGAGCGCGCGATCCCGGCGGTGAACTGCAGCGGCAGCAACAACGCTACCGGGCCGGCAGCGGTGGCGGCGGCGACGTTGGGCGCCAGTCCGGCGAAGGAGAAGAACGCCGCGTTGCCGGAGCCGGTGAGAATCGCGGTCACCGCCACCAGCAGACAGGTGACCAGGGTCATCCCGAACAGGCCGAAGCCCGCGCCCTGGGCCGCGCCGATCATGAAGTCGATGGCACCGATGGCGGTGAGACCGGCGGCGAAGAACTCGGCGCAGATGATCAGCGAGATGATCGAGGAGAACATCTGGCCCATGCCCTGGAAGAAGGTCATGAAGCCCTTGAACACCGCCTGCAGCTCACGACGCTTGCGCACCATCTCGCAGAACAGGCCCAGCACGGCGCCGATGATCATCGCGGTCACCACGCCGATCTCGATCTGATGGATCAGCAGCTTGCTGAAGACCAGGATCAGCGTCAGCGGCAGGATCGGCAGCAGCGCATAGAAGCCGGGCACGCGCTGGGCCTCCGACTCGCCATCGGCGACTGCATGGGCGGTGGGATCGGGGTCGACAATATGGCCGCTGCGGCGATCGAAATACTTGGCGCTGAAGTAGGTCAGCACGCAGATCACCGGCACGATGAACAGCGATGCGGGAATCTGGTACTGGGCGAAGTAGATCGCCACGTCCATGTTGGCGGTATGCGCCGCCAGGTTGGCGGTGCCGGAGGCCGGCCCCAGGTCGAGCACTGAGGTCATCCCGATCATTGCCGCGGCGGAGGCCTTGCTGACGCCGAGGCGCACCAGGGTGGGATAGAGCGTGACCAGCAGCAGCATGGCCAGCCCCGCCGCGCTGGGGATGAAGATATTGAGCACCTGGCCCACCGCATAGCCGAGCGCCAGCACCAGATAGGGCGCACGCATCCGGGCCAGCGGCCGGGTGCCGATATTGACCATCGCCTGGGTGGCGCCGATATGGTCCATGTACTTGGCGAAGCCGCCGGCGGCCATGATGATCAACCCCAGCCCGGCCAGGCGGTAGGACATGATCTGGTGGATGAACTCGAAGATATCGAAGCCGGCCCAGCCGCTGGTCTCGGTCTCCTTGAACAGGATCGACTGGGCGGGGAAGAACAGCGCCGTGGTGACGAACAGCGCCAGACCGGCCAGCAGCAGCACGGTCTGCGGTTGGTATTTCTTGATGACCAGCGTGCCGGCGAACGCCGTCACCGCCATGGCTATGAGAAACGCGACCATGATCGAATCCCTTGATTGTTGGAGTCGACACGGTAGTCAGCGCCGGCGGCGCGAGACCATTGCGTTGTTGCTATGCCCGCATCGCGTTTTTGCATGTTTTTATAAGCTACTGATTATAAGTTGTTTTCTGGATAGTCGTGGCGCCTCGGCGATGGCCGCTACGACCAAAGCACGACACCCCGGGCCCCCTCTTCAGGGGGCTGGGGTGTCCGGACTGGGCGAGCGTCGACGCTGCCGACGCCGGCTTACACCTCGACGTTTAGCGTCACGTCGATATTGCCACGGGTGGCATTGGAGTAAGGGCAGACCTGATGCGCCTTCTCCACCAGCGCTTCGGCCTGTGCCCGATCCATGCCCGGCAGCTTCACCGTCAGCGTGGCTTCGATGCCGAAAGCGTCGCCCTTGGGGCCGATGCCGACTTCGCCCTGGATCCGGGTGTCGTCAGGCAGCTTGGCCTTCTCTTTCGAGGCGACCAGCTTCAGCGCGCCGATGAAGCAGGCGGAGTAGCCAGCCGCGAACAGCTGCTCCGGGTTGGTGCCGTCACCGCCGGCGCCGCCCAGCTCCTTGGGTGTCGACAGCTTGAAGTCGATGGCTCCGTCGGCGGCGGTGGCACGGCCGTCGCGGCCACCAGTGACAGTTGCTTCGGCGCGGTAGAGGACTTTATCGAGTGACATGGTGAATCTCCTTTCGGGTTTATGATCGTGGTCGATTAAATCGTGCACGATCTATTGGGGTAAAAATTGTCTTCGCCAATCGTGCGAGCGCTTCACTGGCCGTCGAGTCGCTGGCGCAGCCCATGCAGAGCATCGCGCAGTTCGGCGGCTTCCTCGGGCGTGCACTGGGCCGCGCAGCCGACGGCATGGGGGATCGCCTTGGCCTGCTCGCGCAGCGAACGGCCCTTCTCGGTCAACGCGATCTCCACCTGGCGTTCATCCTGGCGTGAGCGCTGCCGGGTGATGAGCGCCGCCGCTTCCAGCCGTTTCAACAGCGGTGTCAGCGTGGCCGAATCCAGGTACAGCTGTTCGCCGATCTCCGATACCGTCTGCCGGTCCCGCTGCCACAGCACCAGCATGGTCAGGTACTGGGGATAGGTCAGATCGAGCTCGCGCAGCAGGCCGCGGTAAAGCTTGTTCATCGCCAGTTGGGTCGAATAGAGCGCGAAGCAGAGCTGCGATTCCAGGGCCAGCGTGTCGTCGGTCTCGTTGCGTGTCGTCATGGGGTCAATCTATATCGCGTACGATTCAATCGCTAATTAGGTTTATCTATGGTCACTCGAGATGCCGCCTATTCGTTCACGCCACCGATCCCAGGCCGGCTGTGGCTCTAGCGATTCCAGCAGATAGTCGAGAAACGCGCGCACCTTGCGCGTTCGCAGGCGGCGTTCGGTGGTCAGCACGTGGATATCGCGGCGGCCGGGCATGACTTCGCCGCGCCAAGCGTCCAAGAGAGGAACCAGATCCCCCTTCGACAGCGCATCGCCGATCAGCCAGGTGGGGAACAGCACCAGTCCCTGGCCCAGCAGCGCGGCGCGCAGCAGGCTCTCGGCGTCGTTGCTGTAGAGATTGCCGCTGACCTCGAACGGCGTCGAACCGCTCTGCTCCGGCGCCTGGAAATACCAGCGCTGGCGGCCCATCTCGCCCTGGTAGAGCAGGCAGTTGTGATCGGCCAGCGCCTCGGGCGTCCGCGGCTCGCCGTGCGCTTCGAGATAGCTCGGGGCCGCGGCGACCACGTAGTTCATCGGCGCCAGCCGCCGCGCCACCAGCGAGGAGTCGGCCAGGTCGCCGACGCGGAACGTGATGTCCTGACCCTCGCGCACCGGATCGATGACCTGGTCGCTCAGCTGCAGTTCGGCGGTGATGCCTGAATGTTGGCGCTGGAAAGCATGCAGCAGCGGCACGATCTGGCGCTGGCCGAAAGCGACCGGCGCATTGATCCGCAGTACGCCGCTGGGCTCGGCGTCGGGATAGGCCAGCGCTTCGTTGGCGAGATCGAGTCGCTCCAGGATCTCGCGGACCTCCTCGTAGTAACGCCAGCCCGCCTCGGTGAGCGCGACCGCGCGGGTATGCCGGTAGAGCAGCGGCTGGCCGAGCGCCTCTTCCAGCCCGCGAATCTGGCGCGATATCGAGGAGACCGCGCGGTGGAAGTGGTGCGCGGCGGCGGTGAAGCTACCGGTGGCCGCAACGCGTTCGAAGACGCGCAGGGCGTTGAGATCCAGCGAATTGACGTTCACGGTTCTGAAATTCCTGGAGTTGCGTTCAGCACAATAAAGATTTGCGATGCTTTCGATTGTAGCAACGATCAGGCGCTACCAGACTGCGTTCATCGATCCGGCGCAATCCGGATCTTCCCGAACTTGGAAGGAGGTCATCGATCATGCGTAAAGGCACTGCACTCGTCGTCGGCGCCACCGGTATCACCGGCGGCAACCTGGCATCTTATCTGGTGGCCAGCGGCTGGACCGTCTACGGTCTGTCACGTCGCGCTACCGAGCAGAGCGGCGTGATTCCCGTCGCCGCCGATCTGCTGGACAGGCCCGCCACCGAGCAGGCCCTGGCCGGGCTGCCGATCACCCACGTCTTCTACTGCACCTGGATTCGCCGCGACAACGAGCGCGCCAACGTCGAAGCCAACAGCCAGATGATGCGCAATCTGTTCGAAGCGCTCGACAGCGACAAGCTCGATCACGCCTCTCTGGTCACCGGCACCAAGCAGTATCTGGGCTCGTTCGAGGCCTACGGCAGCGGACGTACCGAAACGCCGTTCCGCGAATCCGAGCCGCGGGTGCCGGGCGACAACTTCTACTACGCGCTGGAGGACGTGCTGTTCGAAGCCGCCGAGCGCCACGGCTTTACCTGGAACGTGCACCGCCCGCATACCGTGATCGGCTACGCCCGCGGCAACGCCATGAACATGGGCACGACGATCGCCGTCTACGCCTCGATCTGCCAGGCGACCGGCCAGCCGTTCGTGTTCCCCGGCTCCCGGACCCAGTGGAACGCGCTCACCGACATGACCGACGCGCTGGTGCTGGCGCGGCAGATGGAGTGGGCGGCGACCACGCCGGGCGCGGCCAACCAGGCCTTCAACACCGTCAATGGCGATGTGTTCCGCTGGCGCCGGATGTGGCGCGAGATCGGCGAGTATTTTGGCTTGGACGTGCCGGAGTGCCCGGAGACGCCGCAGCCGCTGGAATCGCAGATGGCCGGTGCGGAATCGACCTGGCGCGAGATCGCCGAAAAGCACGATCTGGTCGAATCGGATGTCGCCAAGCTGGCCTCCTGGTGGCACACCGACGCCGACCTCGGCCGCGACCAGGAGTGCGTCAACGACACCACCAAGTCCCGCGACTTCGGCTTCGATCACTTCCGCGAAACGCGAGCGGCCTTCTTCGATCTGTTCGATCGTCTGCGCGCCGAGAAGATCATTCCCTGATCGATCTGGCTGATCGGTTTGTCCCGATTGGCTGCAGAAAAGAAAACCGGCGCCTTCTCGGCGCCGGTTTTCGTCGTCTTGGTGGTCAATGATGATGGCCAGTGCCCTGCGTAAAAAGTCGACGAGCGAAGGCCAGGCAAGGCAAAAATTGGCGAAAACGCGGAGTTTACGGGGTGTAAATGAGCATGTGACTCGCTCCGCTCGCCCTCCGGGCCGTCCTTCGGACGTTCTGAACGTTGTTCAGTGAGCCAATTTTTAACGCCGCATGGGCGAGCGCAGGCACTTTTTAGCCCAGAAAGCTGAACTTCTCGCGCAGCTGCTCCCAACGCGCCCGCGAGCTGGCCGCCAGCACCGTGCCCTGGTGAATCGTCGGTTGGTAGGGCGTGCCGTCGAGCAGCGCCGAATAGCCGCCGGCTTCGGCGTGGATCATCAGCCCCGCGGCGTGATCCCACGGCATCAGCTTGCCGGTTAGCATGAAGTCGACGAAGCCGAACGCCATGGTGCGATATTCGTGGCAGGCGCAGCCGAAGGCCATCATGCGCTGGAAGTCGGGGAAGGTCGCCGCCAGCTGATACTGCTGCGGTTTGGCGAACAGCCGGATCGAGGTGGAGCCGACCATCTCGTCGAAGTTGTCGGTACTCGACACCTGCAGCCGGCGCTGCGTGCCGTCGGGGCGGCCGAACCAGGCGCCCTCGCCGTGGCGCGCGACGATCCAGTCGTCCGCCAGCGGATCGTAGAGCAGGCCGAAGATCGTCTCGCCGAAGCTGGTGGCGGCCAGGATCACGCCGAACTGGTTGAGCCCGCGGGCGAAGTTCCAGGTGCCATCGACCGGGTCGATGATCAGGGCCAGCTCGGCGCCGGCGATATCGTCGAGATTGGCGCTGCCGTCGGCCACTGCCTCCTCGCCGATCACCGTCGCCTCCGGCAGCAGCTCGCGAATCGCCGCCGTCATCATCCGCTCCGCACCCTGGTCGGCATCGGTCACCAGGTCGTCCGGCGCACTCTTCGAGCGGATCGCGTCCTCGGAGAGATTGCGAAAGCGCGGCACGATTTCGGTCTTGGCGGCATCGCGCACGATCTCGATCAGACGCTGCTGTTGCTCGAGGCTGATGGCTCTGGCTGGCATGCGAGTCTCCTGGGTCGTTGGTCTCGTTCCTAGGGTAACCGATTCCGCCGCCCAGGTTCGTCGGCGTGTGCCGGTCCGCGCCGTCAGTCCACGTCGTCAATCCACACCCTGGGTCGAGGCCACCTGGCGATCGCGGCCGGCACCCAAGGCCATGACCAGCGCGCCCAGCGCAATCGCGCTCACCAGAATGCCCACCACGTTCCAGCCGCCGCTCCAGTCGTGCAGCACGCCCACCAGCAGCGGCCCCATCGCCGCCAGGGTATAGCCGATGCCCTGGGCCATCGCCGAGAGGCTGGCGGCGGTGGTGGCGTCCGGCGCGCGCAGCGCCAGCAGGGTCAACGCCATG